>NZ_AYSF01000067.1:0-98965 GCF_000498995.1 Geobacillus thermopakistaniensis | reverse complement strand
GAAAACGGCTTTAAAAACCAGCCGAAAAGCGGCTTCACCCCGATCCGGTATACCAGTCGACCGCCAAGGACGCTGCCGATGATCATCGTGATCATCATCGGCGTCATAATCGTCCCGGATTGGGTGGCGCTCACACCGACAATGCCTTGCATAAAAAACGGCACAAACATAATCGCGCCAAACATGCCGACGCTCATGAAAAAGCCGATGCCATTGAGCAGCGTAAACGTCCGATTGCGGAACAACCGAAGCGGAATGATCGGCTCCTCCGCCCGTTTTTCCGCCCAAACAAACAAAGCGAAAAAGACAACCGCGGCCGCAAACAACGAAACGATTTGCCACGACCCCCACGGATATCGGTCGCCGCCAAACGTCAACCCCAACAACAAGCTGACGACGCCCGCCGTCAACGTCGCCATCCCGGCGATGTCAAATTTCACCGGCCCTTCGGCTTTATATTTGCTTAACCCCATCGCAATCAGCACCGTGGCGAGAATGCCGACCGGCAAGTTGATGTAAAACACCCAGCGCCAGTTCAAATGGTCGACGATAAAGCCGCCGATTTGCGGGCCCAGCACTGAAGCGAGACCGTACAAACCGCCGAACACCCCTTGCCATTTCGCCCGCTCCTTGCCGGTGAACACGTCACCGATGACAATCATCGCCATCGGCATCATAATCCCGCCGCCCAGTCCTTGAATGCCGCGGTAAATGATGAGCTCGGTCATATCGTTCGCCATGCCGCAAAGCGCTGAACCAGCCATAAAAATGACCAACCCGCTCACATAGACAATCCGACGGCCCAATAAGTCGGCGAGCTTGCCGGCGATCGGCACGACCGTCGTCGACGTCAACATATACGCTGTCGTCAGCCACGTCATAATCCCCAATCCGTGAAGCTCCCCGACGATGCGCGGCATCGCCGTGCCGACGATCGTCCCGTCTAATGCCGCAAACAGCATGGCAATGATCAACCCGGTAATGAGCAACGGACGATGACGAATGGTGCTCGCTGGCACTGTTAACGCTTTTTCCATGGTTCTCTCTCCCATCCATTGAGTCGTTGATACGCTTCCATTTCTTGGCTCAGTGCGTCCAAAGCCGACGCAAGTCGAGGCGCCTGTTGATGGCGCAAATACAAAAGCAGCGCTTCAACGATATAGGCGCGCGGCGGCTCATTGCGCCCAAGCACTTCCTCCTCCAGCGCCGCTACGGCTTCAAGCACATCGTTCGCCTGCTTCGGATCGAGCCCGTTGGCGGCCTCCCGGACGGCGGCGAACGCCGAAACCAGCCGCTCCCGCTGGCGCTTGCGCTCGCGCTCTTCGAGTTCTATCCATGGCACGAGCGCCTCCTCGGTCAACAACGGGCGCTCGCCGGCCGCAAAGCTAGCAACAATGGCATCAATGCGGCGCACGAGAAAACGAGCCGCTGCGTCCGCATCAAACGCCTCCTCGCGAAAAAAGAAGTAAAACAAATATTGTCGGATGATGCCGTTGGTCATCATGGCGACATCATACACATACGGACCGACTTCCTCTCCGTACACCTCCGCCAGACGGGTGCAATACCATAAAAAAAGGCGCCCATGCTGGCGGAACATATACCGTTCCACTTCCGGATTGACTTTCGGCAATTGCTCCGACATCATCATACGCAAAAAGTCTTTGTACTCGCGAATGTGAGAAAAATGGGCAGCCAGCTGGCGAGTAAACCGTTCTTTTTCCGTCCCTTCCCCGCCGTCCGCCATGAAATCAGCGACCATTTTTTCGCTGTAGTAGCGGAGCACCGCCAGCAACAAATCTTCCTTCGAGGCGAAATGGTGATAAAACGCTCCTTTGGAAATCCCCCATGCCTCAACCAAATCTTGAATCGAGGTGGCATGATACCCTTTTTCCGCAAATAGTTTCATCGCGGTTTCAATAAATCGAACACGCCGTTCATCCATGGCAGCGTCTCCTTCCTTTCCCATTCCTCTCCATCCACTGCAGATAAGACGGCAACAATATGCGCGGTTTCACGAAATCAACCCGCACGCCGCACCGCTGCAGCCATTCAACCAACCGCCGAACATCGGCCATTGTCCTCGCCTCCATATCCCATATGACCATTTGGTCAAAACGATTATAAACTACTGTTATAAAGGTATGCAACTCAAAAACGATATTTTTTGACCAAATAGTCATTTTTTCAGACTAAATTTGTTGAACAATCAGTCAACATCCCTGCCTTCAAACAAAAAAAAACGGCCCCACCGCCTGATTGAAGACGGTGGACGGCCGTTCTTGCTATTCATTTGCCGCCGCTGCGAGCGCCAAGGCACCCGCAACACCGGCGTTGTCGCCAAGCCCTGGAAGAACGATGTACTCGTCGATCTTCTCGAGAATCGCTTCGTGCTGAACATACCCATTGAGCAACTCCTGCACATGACGGCGCACAAGCGGCAACACGTGCGTCTGCTTCATGACGCCCCCGCCCGTGATCACCTTTTTCGGCGATAAAATGAGGATGTAGTTGGCGATCGCTTGGGCTAAGTAAAACGCCTCAAGCTCCCACACCTCGCTCCGGTCGGCCAGCTCCGCCCCCTTTTTCCCCCAACGCCGCTCAATCGCCGGGCCGGACGCCATGCCTTCCAAACAGTCGCCATGATACGGGCAGATGCCGGCAAACGCATCATCCGGATGGCGGCGGACGAACATATGTCCCATTTCTGGATGAAGCATCCCGTGAAGCAGACGCCCTTCCACGACGGCGCCGACACCAATGCCTGTCCCGACCGTCATATATAGGCAACTATCCAATCCTTGCGCCGCCCCCCAGCGCTGCTCACCGAGCGCCGCCGCGTTGACATCCGTGTCAAAGCCGATCGGCACGGGAAAATGCTGCTTCATCGTGCCGACAAAATCAAACTGCGCCCACGCCTGTTTCGGCGTGCTCGTAATGTACCCGTACGTCGGACTGTCCGGACGCAAATCGACTGGGCCGAATGACCCGATGCCAATCGCCTCGATGCGGTGCGGACGGAAAAAGTCGATGACGTGCGCCATCGTCTCTTCCGGCGCCGTCGTCGGAAACACCGCTCGTTCATGGATGTTCCCCTGTTCATCGCCGATGGCGCAGACAAATTTCGTGCCTCCAGCTTCAATGGCTCCTAGGATCATATGTACGCCTCTCTTTCTTCATCTGCTCTTTTCTTGTATCTATCTTACTAGAAAAAGGGAGAGGGCATCAATGACAAAAAGCCGCTGATCAGCGGCTTTTTGAAACATAGCGCAATCGATTCTATTGTCTACCGGGTTTGTTGATCTACACTGCTGATTGGCTCACCCCTTCACCGAACCAGCCAACAACCCACGGACAAAATATTTGCCAAGGAAGATGTACACAAGCAAGGTCGGCAGCGCCGCCAACAGGGCTCCCGCCATTTGCACGTTCCATTGGACGATTTGACTGCCGGATAAGTTTTGCAAGGCGACCATGATCGGCTGTTTGTCCGATGTCGTGATCGTCACGGCGAACAAAAACTCGTTCCAAATGTTTGTAAACTGCCAGATCGCCACGACGACAAATCCAGTGATGGACAAGGGGAGCATAATATAACGAAAAATACGGACAAACCCAGCGCCGTCGATTTTCGCCGACTCAATCATTTCATCGGGGATCGCCGCGTAGAAATTCCGAAACATCAGTGTGGTGATCGGAATGCCGTAGACGACATGGACGAACACAAGCCCCGGAATCGTGTTGTACAGCCCGATTTCGCGCAAAAATTGGATGAGCGGAATGAGAATGCTTTGATACGGAATGAACATCCCGAACAAAATGAGCGTAAAGAGCGTATCCGCTCCTTTAAACTTCCATTTCGACAGTACATAGCCGTTGAGCGACCCCAGCAGCGCGGAGAGCAGCGTCGCCGGCACGACGAGCAAAATCGAATTCCAAAAGTTTGGGGCGAGCTTGTCAAATGCCGTCGCGTAGCTGCTCCAATCGATCGTTGACGGCAGCTTCCACATATCGGCCAATGTCACTTCATCGAGCGGCTTCAAGCTCGTTGTGACCATGACATACACCGGCAACAGGAAAAACACGCTCATGACGAGGGCCAACAAATACAAAAACGGCCGCGCCCACATGGATCTCGCCATCACGATCCCCCCTTGCGGCTTGAGATGAGATATGGAACGATAAAGATGGCGACCGACAGCAGCATCACGATCGCAATCGCCGCGCCGTTGGCGTAATAGTTGCCGCGGAACGTCGTTTCAAACATGTACACGCCCGGCACATCGGTGACAAAGTTCGCCCCCGGCCCGGTCATGGCGTAAATCAAATCGAAAATTTTGAGCGAAATATGAGCCATGATGATGATGACGCTGACAGTGATCGGCCGCAGCAGCGGCAAAATGATTTTCCAATACAATTGAAACTCGGTCGCTCCGTCCATCCGCGCCGCTTCCCGCACTTCATCTGGAATGGCGCGCAGGCCGGCGAGATACATCGCGACGGCAAAGCCAGTCATTTGCCAAACAGCCGCCACGACCACCGCAATGATGGCGACCGGGATGCCAAACTCAATCTTGCCCCAATGAAATCCGAACAGAATGTTCGTATCCGTATACCATTTTCCATCCAAGCCAAGCGGTTTTAAAAACAAGTTGACGCCCGTTGACGGGTTGAACAGCCATTGCCACACGACTCCGGTGACGACAAATGACAAGGCCATCGGGAAGAAGAAAATGTTGCGGAACAGCGACTCGCCGCGCAGTTTTTGGTCAAGCAAAATGGCAAGCAGTTGGCCGAGCACAATGACGGCGGCGATAAACAACACCGTAAACACAAGTGTATTGCGCAAGTCGGCCTGGAAGCGGAAATCATGAAACAAATACAGATAGTTTTTCAACCCGGCAAACGACCAATCCGGCACGAGCGAATTCCAGTTGCTCAAGGACACATACCCCGTCCAGCCGATAAACCCGTACACAAATAAGAAAATCAGTACGACCGACGGTGCCAAAAACGCCGCTGCCAGCCAATGATCGGCCGTCCATTTCCGCTTTTTCCGCACCGCGGGGACAGCCGCTGTCTTCTCGGCTGGCGTGATGTTGACCGTTTCCACTAAGATCCCTCCTCATGATGACGAAAAGGGGAAGAGAATGGCTCCCGTCCCCTTTTCCCGATTACTTCTTCAGTTCTGCGGCGGCCGATGCCAACGTGTCGATGAACGTCTTCACATCTTTTTGCGTCACGAAAATGTTGACGGCCTGATTGACCTTCGTGACAAACCCTTCCGGCGCTGCTGAACCGTGCGCTAAGCTCGGCGCCAGCTCCGCCGTCTTGAAGTCTTGCATCGTTTGTTTGCCGTATTCATCGTACTTGGACGGATCCGCGTCGATGCGGGCCGGGATGGAGCCTTTCAGCGGGTTAAACGCATCTTGCCCTTCCACCGAACCAAGCACCGATAAGAACTTCTTCACATCGTCCGGGTTTTTCACGCCTTTCGGCAGGCCGAACGTATCGGTAATGACCATAAACTTGCCTTCCGTATTCGGCACCGGCACATAGCCGAAGTCTTGGTTCACCTTCAATTTCAAATCGTTGACAAAATAGCCCTTCACCCAGTCGCCCATCACGTACATGGCCGCCTTTCCTTCGGCGACGAGCTGGGCGGCGTCTTGCCAGTTGCGCGAGCTATGGTCTTCGTTAATATAGCCAAGCATTTTCTTAAACGTCTCAACGGCTTGTTTCACTTGTGGGTCGTTAAACGATAATTCTCCCGTCCAAAGTTTCTTGTAGTTTTCCGTTCCGAGCGTGCCAAGCAGCACGTTTTCAAACAGGTGCGTCGCTGCCCACGGCTCTTTGTCGCCTAAGGCGAGCGGCGTAATGCCCTTTGCTTTCAGCTTGTCGGCCACTTGGAAAAACTCGTCGAATGTTTTCGGCGGCTGAAGCCCGTTGTCGGCAAATACTTTTTTGTTGTACCAAAGCACGTTGCCGCGGTGAATGTTGACAGGCACGGAGTAAATGTTGCCGTCTTTGCTCACCATGTCAATCAACGCTTTCGGGAATTTGTCCATCCAGCCTTCTTTTTCATATAAATCGTTGAGCGGCTCCATTTTGCCGGCGGCCACCCAGCCTTCATTCAGCTCCGCTCCGCCGTGTACTTGGAACGTCGATGGCGGATCGTTTCCTTGCATGCGGCTCGCCAACACCGCCTTGGCGTTCGTTCCCGCCCCGCCGGCCACCGCCGCGTTTTCGACTTCAATATCCGGATATTTTTCTTGGAACAGTTTGATGAGCGCTTTTAAGCCGTCTTCCTCACCGGCTCCGGTCCACCAGCTGAAAATCTCGAGCTTCTCTCCCGCTTTTTGGCTGCCTTGTTTGGCGTCATCGGACGAAGAAGAGTTCGAGCTGCTGCAGCCCGACAGCGCCATACCGACGCCAAGCGCCAACGCCAGCCATGCGGATGCTTTCTTTCTCATGTTCCTCCCCCTTTTCCGTTTGTTTTTGAAACCCCTTTCAATGTTGAGTGTACCATGGGCCGCTTATCAATCGGCGGCTTGATTTCTTCACTTTTTTGCGTTTTTCTTCACTTTTTTGTTTTCCTTTCTCCTGTTGGGCAAACGGAAGGCTCGCTGGTACAGCTAACGGCCGGTTCGCTTCCATGGCGCGAAAAAAGCCCGTCTCCCCATCAGTGGGGCGGGCTTCGCTTCGGACGCCGGAAGAAGGGCGGAGCCTGCTTTGTCCGCGGGACTTACCTTTTGACTTGCCATGCACCTTCCTTGTTGGAGACAGCACTCCCCTTGTCAGCGCGCCTGTACTTTTTTCCGGTATTCGCTCGGCGACAGGCCGGTTTGCTTTTTAAAGACGCGGCTGAAATAGTTGGGGTCGTTGTAGCCGACTGAAAAACAAATTTCTTTTAAGCTTTGATCCGTCTCAGCCAGCGCTTCTTTCGCCCGTTCGATGCGCACGTTCGTCACATAGTCGATAAAGGTGATGCCAAACTGCTCTTTGAACAGTTTGCTGAAGTAGTACGGACTGATGCCCGCTTGTTCCGCCACCTCCTCAAGCGTCAGCGGCTCGGCGTAGTGGCGGTCAATGTAGTCTTTCGCCTTGCCGAGTTTGCCATACGCTTGCTGCTGGCGCCAAACCTCGAGATCAGCGGCGATGCGGTCCAGTTCATCAAGCGCCGCTCGCTTCAATTCTGCCGCCGACCGGCAGGAAGTAAAGGAAGCGAGCCGCTCATAACGAATGCCCAGCTCCGATAGAAGACGCCCGAGCCACACAAAGGTCTCTTCCGCTTTGCGGCCGGCGGCCGGCAGTGAATGAGAAGAGGCCAGTTCCTCTATATACGTCAGACAAATCATCCGGGCTTGCTCGATGTCGCCAAGGCGCAGCGCTTCAAACAGCTGTTTATCCCGTTCCGCTTCCCCGCCGGCGCGCGTCGCTTCCGCCGGCAGAAACCCCACTTGTGCTTTTTGCCGGTCGGCGTAATAATGAGCGGCCGACAGCGCCTCATAGTACGAGGAACGAAGTTGGTCAAGGCGGGAAAACGGGGAGCCGAGCCCGATATACAGCGCGGCGCCGTACCGGGCCGAAAACTGCCGCGCCAAATCGAGCGCCAATGCCTGGATGACGGGCTTCCAGGCTGGCTCGCCATCGTTTGGGCTGCGGAAAAACAAGACCGGCAGGCGCCGGTTCGCCATCCGCCCGATCCAATAGCGCGTTGGCGCCTTCCCGCTAAGCTGCTTGTCCAGCCATGATTTCCATTCGTCAGCCACCCCTGCATCCGGGAACTGAATGACGAGGAACATCCCCGACGCAATCGAAAACGGCAGCAGTTCCTTCCACCGCTCCCACTCATCAGCCGATACGTCTTCTGTCATGAGGACGGACAGCCATTCGCTTTCCACAAGCGTCTGCAACCGGCGAATCTGCTCCTCGAGCTGGCGGCTGCTCTCCTCGTGTCGCCGCTTGGCCGCCACTTCTTGGCTGACCCGTTCCAAAGCCGAAATGACCTCCTCCTTCCGGCTCGGTTTCAATAAATATTCCTTGACGCCAAACCGCATCGCTTGTTTCGCATAGTCGAACAAATCAAACGCCGACACAATAATGAACTCCAGATCGAGGCCGTCTTGGCGAATCGCTTCGATCGCTTGCAGCCCGTCAAGGCCGGGCATTTTGATGTCAATCAGCATGATATCCGGACGATAACGCTTGGCGATCTCGACCGCCTCGCGCCCGTTGGCGCCCTCGGCGACCACCTCGATATCCGGAAGGTGGTCGCTAATCATTTTGCAAAGCGCTCTTCGCTCCAACGCCTCATCATCGACGATCGCCACTTTCACCGTTCATCCCCCCTTGCCATCTTGGCAGCCATAACCGCACCGTCGTTCCTTTTCCTAGTGCAGACTCGATTTCGGCCACATCCATCACTCCGTAAAACAGCTGCAGTCGGCGAATGACATTGTGCAAGCCGATGCCGGTTGAATGGCCGCGCCCTTGCTCACGGCGCGTCCGCGGTTCTTCGCCGCGGATCAACGCTTCAAGCTCCGCTTTCACCTGCTCATCCATGCCAACGCCATTGTCGCGCACTTCCACAACGACCCGCCCGTTTTCGGCGAAAACGGACACGGACAGCTCGGCTCCCTGCTCGTACGTCTCAATGCCATGGATGAACGCATTTTCAATCAGCGGCTGCAACGTGAGCGGCGGAATCGGTTGATCGAGGCAAGATGGTTCCGCCTCTAACGAAAACTTGATCCGATCAAAAAACCGCGTCTGCTGGATGAAGAAATATTCACGGGCGATGCGCACCTCATCGGCAAGCGTCACCGTCCGCTGCAAATCACCCAAGTTGTAGCGCAAAATGGCCGCCACCGCTTCAATCAGCCGCGACGTTTGCTGGGCGTCCTCCAAGTACGCCATCTTCGCAACCGTGTTCAGCGTATTGAATAAAAAATGCGGATTGATTTGGCTTTGCAAGCTTTTGAGTTCCAGCTCCTTCACCAGCCGGTCGAGCTCAGCCTTTTGTTTCATCTCCGCAATCAGCTGCTTTAAATTGCGGCGCATGTCATTAAACGTGATCGTCAACAGCCGCAGCTCATCGTTGGTCATCGGCTCAATATCCGGCCCGTCCAGCCGCCCGTCAGCGATGGATCGGGCAGCGCGCGAGAGAAGAATGATCGGCTTCGTTAAGTGGCCGGAAAAGAACACCGCCAGCAAGGCGCCAAGCAACAACGTCGTGACAAACAATCCCATTCCCATATAGCGGAAATAGCGGTTGCGCCGCTCCACTTCATCGTACCGCCGTTGGTAGGCCGTCAGCTCATCGTCAATCAAGTTTAACGTTTCCTCTTGCAAAAAGGACGCAATGTTCATCGTTTCATGCAAGTGGGATGAGTACAAGCCAATATTTCCAGCTTGAAAATGATAGACCGTCAGCGCCGCCTCCTCCAGCAAACTTTCAATCATATGTTCATAGTTTTCCGCCGCCAGCCGGTCGGACAGCACTGGCAAGATGGCGCCGAGCTGCCGGCGGCGTTGCTGCAGCCAGCGGAACTCCCGCTCATAAGCGCGTGCATACCGTCCTTCTTTTTCCGAGACGTACGCATTGAGCTGTTCCATCATTCGGTTTGCCCGCTGCGACACCTCATTGAGCAACAACAATCGGCGCATCCGTTGATCATAATCGCTCATCATCTCTTCGCTCGTCTGATACAAAAGAAACACCGCTCCGTTCAGCAAAAGCAAAAAAACGGTAAAGCAAAGCAGCATCTTCGTCCGAATGTTCATCTGAATTCCACCCCGCTGTCACCGGCGCTTTGTTGCCTGCATCGTCCTGCCGCTTCAAGTCGAACGTGTTCGAACGTCAAGGCGGCCATCTCTCATGCTTTAGCGCTCGCCAACCCTTCTCCGCTTTCAGCCCCCTCCCTACGGAGGCCTGGCAGGCCCCTTCATGGCGTGTTGACCTCATAATTGCGCGCCGGGCGCAGCGGCAAGTCTTTTTTCCGAATGACTTTCGTCTCCGTATTCGTCACCACCGGCACGTCTTTCCCGGCGACGATCTCGGCCATCATTTTGACAGCCTTGTATCCCATTTCATACGGCTCCTGCACCACCGTCGCCGCAATCGTTCCTTTTTGCAAATAGCGGATCGTCTCCGGCAGCGTGTCAAAGCCAATAATATACGTCTTTTGCTCCCGATGAAACTGCTCGACCACCTTGGCAACGCCAATCGCATCAAGCGCGCTCGTGCCGTAAAACGCATTCACATCCGGGTGCTTTTTCAAAATCGTATACGCCTTTTCCGCGGCTTGCACACGCGTAATGTGCGACTCTTCGATGGCAACGATGCGGATTCCTTTTTCCTGTCTCACTGCATCCTCAAATCCGCGCACTCGCAACTGTTGGTGCGCCGCCGTCAAACTGCCGGTAATAATCGCGACCGTCGCCTTGCCCTTTGTATCCTCAGCCAACGCCCGTCCCGCGAGAAAACCGGCATAATAATTATCCGTTCCCACATAGGCGACGCGTCGGCTCGTTGGAGCATCCGTATCGATCGTCACCACAGGAATATTCTTGTCCGTGATTTCGTTAATCACTGGGACAAATTCCGCTTCCGTCAACCCTTGGGTGATGATCCCATCGACTTTCGCTGCCGCGGCTTTTTTCAAAATGCGCAAATGCTCATCAATATTCGCCTGCCGCGGGCCGATATACTCGAGGTCAACCCCCAGTTCTTTCGCCGCCGCTTTCGCTCCTTTTTCCACGAGCCGCCAGTAATCATTATCGAGTTCCTCCGGCACAAGCACGAAATGATAGGCCTCTTTTGTTGTTTCCGGAACCCGTTCCTTTTCTGATTTCGGATACGCATACACGTTCCAAGCGCAATAGGCGGTGAAGGAAGCGCTTCCAATCAGCGCGGCGATGCCGCCCCCGTAAAACAGCCGTTTCCACCAATCGCGCATCTTGATCCCTCCTACCGCCATTGTACACGAACGTCGGGGCGCTAGCCTAGACAAAAGAAAATGGATGAATTGCATCTATATGAAATCCAAATAGGGGTCAGTCCGGCCGGCATCATTCGCCATACGGCGATGGCCATGCCCATCATCAAGTGCAGAGCGAGCAAAAAAACACCGTTCCGAAACAAGCTCGCTGCATCGGAACGGGGTCTCTCCACTCGTTTATCCTTTCAACTTTTCCACTGCCTCAACCGACAGTCCAGTCAATTCACAAATCGTTGGCACATCATATCCTTTCCCTAGCATCCGTTTCGCGATGTCCATCTTGCCTTTTTCGATTCCTTTTTCGATTCCTTTTTCGATTCCCTTTTCCATCCCCCGTTGCTCATACGACACGATGAGATCCGTCACTTTTTTCGCTTCCTTCGTTCCCATTTGGTTCACCTCGTTTCGCAATTGGATTTCCTCTTGTTCGGACAGCGTCAAATACGTCTCGAAAAATCCAAACAACAGCCGCTGTTTCGCTTCGTCAAGCTCCAAGCGGACGAGCATGCGCAAAAATTCTCTTTTCACTGCCACTCTCTCACTTTCATTATACCCCATTTTGCTTAACAAGGCGGCCGCGACCGGGTTGTCGCGGCGAATGTACTCACGCCATGGCTGTTTGCGCAGTTCAACAGTAAGAAAGCGGAAATCGACAACGGTTAGGAACGGAAACTTGATGGTGAACGAGGACGGTTCATCGCGGTGTTCGTCATAGCTGAAGATGGCAATGGGAAGAATGCGACGGCGGTATTTTTGAAACAAACGGCTGACATAAATGAACATGCGCTCGGGAAACGTCGGCTGCGTGTAACTTTGGTGTTCGATATGGACGATGATCAGCCCATCTCCCCCTTTCAATTTTGTTTCCACCAATAGATCCACACGGTGCTTTTCGCCGGCCGCCACATCCGTAAACACCTCTTCGGACAAAAAGGAGACGTGGCGGAAGTCGACTTGTTCATACACGTGCGGAAAAAACAGAAGCAAAAACTCTTCAAAAAACGTCGACAGCAACTCCTTAAACAACCGGTCGTGATCGATTCGCGTTTCGGACACGGTCTCCCTCCTTGTGATATTTGAACTTTCTTTATTTTCTTCGCCGCGCCTTGGGCAAAATCCTGCCGAAAAGGCTGGTGAAAAGCATTGATTTTGTCTAAAATAAGGGGAATGTGAATGGGAAGAAAGTCCTTGTGTTGTGCGGCTTTTCACGATGAAATGACAAAGCCGCCCCGGCGACAGGCGGTTTTGTCAATCGCTTTTCCAAACGATTTAGTTTCCAGCTACTGTTTTGGCCTGTTTAAAAAACTGCGGCAAATGTTCTTTATGCGCTTCAAGCATTTCGTCCAACATTTGTTTGGCGATGGTGTCAGACGGGACAAGCGGGTTGATCGTCATGGCGACGAGCGCGGTTTGGTAGTCGCCGGTGACCGCGGCCTCGGCAGCGACGCGCTCGAACGACTTGATTTGCTGGACGAGCCCACGCACCGCGACCGGCAAATCGCCGACGGCGATCGGTTTCGGTCCATCTTTCGTGATGACGCAGTTTACCTCCACCGCCGATTCCGGAGGGATGCTCGCAATGGCGCCGTTGTTTCTCGTGTTGACCGGCTGAATGTCGCGCTTGTCGTTGTAAATGGAGCTGATCAAGCTGCACGCGGCGTCGCTGTAGTACGCCCCACCACGCTGTTCGAGCTGCGGCGGCTTGATGGCCAAGTTCGGGTCTTTGTACAGCTCGAACAGCTCTTTTTCGAGCTGCTGCACAACCTCGGCGCGCGTCCCTTTCGTTTTCGCCGCCTCCAGCTCCTCGGCGAGCATTTTGTCTGTTTGGTAGTAATACCGGTGGTACGGGCAAGGCAGCACCTTCAACCCTTTTAAGAAATCCGGCTCCCAGCCAAGGTCAACGATGTTTTTCATCGTCACACCGGAGCGGTCTGGATGGGCGACGAGATCAATCACCTTTTCGGTCACCTCGACGCCGTCCAGATAGACGTGCAAGCCAAACACCATATGGTTCAAGCCGGCAAAATCAATGTGCACGCGGTCGGCATCAACGCCAAGCAGCTTGGCGACGCCCATGCGCATGCCGATCGGCACGTTGCACAACCCGACGACTTTCTCCTGCTTCGTATAGCGCAAGACGGCTTCTGTCACCATCCCAGCCGGGTTCGTGAAGTTGATCAGCCATGCATCAGGGCAAAGCTCTTCCATATCGCGAATGATGTCCAAAATGACCGGAATCGTCCGCAATCCCTTAAACAATCCGCCCGGGCCGTTTGTCTCCTGGCCGATCACCCCGTATTTGAGCGGGATGCGCTCGTCTTTCGCCCGTGCCTCTAGGCCGCCGACACGAAATTGCGTCGTAACAAAGTCTGCTCCTTCCAAGGCCCGGCGGCGGTCTAGTGTCAAATGAATCTCAATGGGCACACCGGCTTTTTCGACCATCCGTTTGGCCAGTGCGCCAACGATTTCGAGTTTTTCTTTGCCTTCCGGAATATCGACAAGCCACAATTCCCCGACCGGCAATTCATGATAACGCTTGATCAACCCTTCGACCAATTCCGGCGTGTAGCTCGACCCGCCGCCGATCGTCGCCATTTTCAATCGTTTATCCATACTCCTCTTCCCCTTTCGCCCTGTTGGGCATGGTATAATCAATGTAGGAATCAACCAGTGGGCTTGGAAGCGCCATCCTTTCCCAGCTATCGCACGTTCCGTCCCATGAAAGCGAGGTGTCCCGATGTTCACTCCTGAACAAATCGCCCAGTTCTCCGAGCTCGACTACGCCATTTACGACTATGTGATGAAACATCCTCATGAAGTCGCGTACATGCGCATTCGCGAGCTCGCCGAGGCCGTCCATGTCTCGCCGCCGACCGTGCTCCGCTTTTGCAAAAAGGTCGGATGCGAAGGGTTCAGTGAATTTAAAACGAAATGGAAGCTGTATTTGCGCGAGACAAAGCGAACCGCGATCATCAGCAGTCAAGAGGCGCTTAAGGAATTTTTCGAACGGACGCTGACCGCCGATTACGAGCGGACCATTCTGGATGCGGCAGCCGCGATCGCCCTGGCGGATCACGTGATTTTTGTCGGCTCCGGCAGCTCCGGCATTTTGGCTGAATACGGATCGCGCTATTTTTCTGCCTTTCAAAAGTTTTCCGTCTACATCAAGGACCCGTTTTTTCCGATTTACGGCCATTATTTCCACAACTGCGCCGTGATCGCCTTGTCGGTGTCTGGAGAGACGTCATATACGCTCGCCCAAGTGCACCGGTTCAAGGAAAACGGCAGCACGATCATCAGCATCACCAACCGGAAACATTGCACACTCGCGAACATCTCGGACTACAACTTGACGTATTATGCCACCGCCGAGCGGATGGGACAGACGGATGTGACAACACAACTGCCGGTCGTTTATTTGCTTGAGCGGCTCGCGAAGGAAATGTACCGGTTGCTGCCGACGCAGACTGACCGCGGGCCGAGCGGGCGGTGACAAAGCTACAGCTCGGCACCGTTCGTCGCAATCACACGCTGATACCAATAAAAGCTTTTCTTTTTGATGCGGCGCAAATCTTTTTCCGATTCATCGTCACGGTTGACGTACACAAATCCGTACCGCTTTTGGTAGCCGTTCAGCCAGCTGAGCAAATCGGTGAACGACCAAACACAGTAACCGAGCACATCAACCCCATCCGTGATGGCGCGTTGAATTTCTTGAATATGGCGGCGCAAGTAGTCAATTCGATAATCATCATTCACGATATCGTCTGGTTCCAGCGTATCGAACTCACCTAAGCCGTTTTCTGTAATCAAAATCGGCAGCCGGTAACGATTGGCAATGCGGCGGAGGCCAATCCGCAAGCCAACCAGGTCAATCGCCCAATCCCAGTTCGTCGTATCGACATACGGATTGCGCACGGTTTTAAACAGTCCTGGAATGCCGCTCGAAGTGGATGTTCCTTTTTTTCCCGTCGTATTCATCACGCCTTCGCCGACGCCATCTGGCGGATTATGCTCAACGGTCGTCGTTTGGTAATAGTTGACTCCCATAAAGTCCGGCTTCGCCTCTTGGAGCAGCTCCCAATCGCCCGGCGCCACCGTCGGCTCGAGCCCTTGCGATTCAAGATAGTTCCAAGCCGCCTGTGGGTACATTCCCCACGCATACACATCCATCCACCAATGGTTTTGGAATTCTTCCGCGTTTTCAAAAGCGAGCACATTTTCCGGACGGCTGTCGTACGGATACATTGGCGAGTAGGCAAAGCTCGGCCCGATTTTTCCGTCAGGCACGTAATGACGGAACGATTGAATCACCTTCGCATTCGCCAAATTGGCGATATGGTTTGCCTCATACATACGTTTCATGTCTTTTACGCCCGGCGGATGCAAGCCAAGCCGGTAGCCCAAAGAAATGAAAATGTTTTGTTCATTGAGTGTCACCCAATATTTGACCCGGTCGCCAAACCGTTGAAACAATGTCACAGCATACCGGTCAAAATCATCGATGATGCGCCGCGATTCCCATGCCCCATAGGCATCCATCAAGGCTTGCGGCACGTCCCAATGGTATAACGTCACAATCGGCTCGATCCCATGGGTTCGCAGCTCCTCAATCAAGCGGTCGTAAAAATCGAGCCCTTTTTCATTGACGGCCCCGTTTCCATCCGGAAACACGCGGCTCCATGACACCGAAAACCGATACGCTTTCAACCCCATTTCCGCCATCAATGCTACATCTTCTTTATAGCGATGATAATGATCGACAGCGACGTCGCCGTTGGTCCCCTTAAACGTTCGGCCCGGCTGTTTGGCAAACACATCCCATACCGATAATCCTTTTCCATCTTCGTTCCACGCCCCTTCGACTTGATACGCAGCTGATGCCGCACCCCATAAAAACCCGGGCGGAAACGGTTTCAGATGGCGATGCTCCATTCAAATCGTCTCCTTTCCCAAAGCAAACCCCGTCGATTGAATCGTTTTATCTATCACCAATAAACCGCGTTTAATGCAAAAAGTAAAGGGCGCGGCGGCTTTTTGTAACGCCACGAACGCGAAAAACAATTGTTTCTTCGGAGTAACAAACGGTTACAAAATAGGACAAGCCGGCGCGCAGGATACAAAAAACAACCGGGAGAGCGGTTCATGAAATGCGAGAAACGGCCCTCTTTATTCCTGGTCAGGAAACACAAGAAGAAAAAGGTGCTCCATTCGTTCGGAGCACCCTTTTCCACATGCAGGACGGTCTTTCCCTAGTGATCGTTGGGAGAAAATCGCTATTACCTTCATCCGTTGAACCGCCATACGGACGAAGCGTTACGGCAAAAAGATTTTCCCCGGATTGAGAATGCCGTTCGGGTCAAACAGCTGTTTCAACCGTTTCATCCAAACGACGGCGTCGCCTTTTTCCTCGCGCAAAAACGTCCGTTTGCCAATGCCGATGCCGTGCTCTCCCGTGCATGTGCCGCCGCGCGATAAGGCATAGCGGACGATATGGGCGTGCACGCGTTCGATCCGCGCCATCTCCTCGGCGTCATTCGGATCAAAGGCAAGCACGGTATGGTAGTTGCCATCGCCGACATGGCCGAAAATCGCGGCGGTCATGTTCTGCTCATCAACAAGCCGACGCGTATCGGCGATGGCGCCGGGCAGTTCGGACAGCGGCACGCACACGTCGGTGGAGAGCATCGCCTTGCCTGGATAGGCGGCTTGAATGGCAAACGCCGCATGGTGGCGCGCTTCCCACAGCTTCGCGCGGGCGAGCGAGTCGGTCTCGACCACAAACGAAACCGCCCCCTCCGCTTCGCACAATTCGTTGACAAGCTTTGTCCCTTCCTCGACGCTTGACGGGCTGCCGCTCAGTTCAATAAACAGCGTCGGTTTCACTGGATAATCGGTTTTTTTGTACGCATTGACCGCCGCGATCGTCGCCTCGTCAACGAGCTCGATTTTCCCCGGACCGACGCCCGCTTTCAGCACGGCAAACGCCGCTTGCGCTGCCGCCTCAAGCGACGGAAAGCACACTTTGATGGCCGTTGTCGCCTCCGGAATGCCATGCAGGCGGACAATAAGACGGGTGAACACGCCAAGCGTCCCTTCCGACCCAACGAACAAGCCGGTCAAGTCATAGCCGGCCGACGATTTCACCGCCAAGCTGCCCGTTTGCATGACCGAACCGTCAGCGAGCACCACCTCTAATCCGAGCACTTGATCGCGCATGACGCCGTATTTCACGCAGTTCGTGCCGCTCGCGTTCGTCGCCGCCATGCCGCCGATCGTCGCGTCCGCCCCCGGATCGACCGGGAAAAACAACCCGTATCGCTTCAGCGCCTCATTCAGCTGCAGCCGCGTCACCCCGGGCTCGACGATCGCCAAAAAATCATCGGGACGAATGTCAATGATGTGGTTCATCAACGTCAAATCGAGGCTAATCCCGCCTTGGACCGGAATGACGTGCCCTTCCAAGCTCGTGCCGGCGCCAAACGGTGTGACCGGAATGCGATGCTCGTTGGCAAACGCCATCACCCGGCCCACTTCCTCCGCCGTTTTCGGAAACACGACGACATCTGGCTTATGCGGCGCATGGTAGGCGATGCCTTTGCTGTGGTGTTCGAGCACCGTTTCATTGATGCTCACCCGCTCGCGGTCGCCGATCAATTCAAGCAGTGATTCGTATACGTTCATCGTTCTCCTCCTCACCCGATCGGATCAAGCGGTGCCATCCATCGATGCGCCACCTTTTCTCTTGACGCACTCTGATGGTGGATCGATCGACCCGGATGGCATGGTTCGTTTAGTATCGCAGCAGCGTTTCGATCCCTTCCACGATGCGTTCGGCGTTCGGCAGCCAATCATCCTCGACCGACGGCACCGGGTACGGCGTGTCGTAGCCGGCGATGCGCACGATCGGGGCCGAGAGGGCGAATAGCGCCCGCTCGCTGATCAACGCCGCCACTTCCGCGCCAAACCCGCCTGTTTTCACCGCTTCATGGACGATCATCACCCGTCCTGTTTTTTCCACCGAAGTGATGATGGTGTCGATATCAAGCGGCTGCAGGCAGCGAAGGTCGATGACCTCCGCATTGACTCCTTTCGCTTGCATCTCGGCGGCGACTTTGGCGGCAAGCGGCACGGTCGCCCCCCAAGCAATGATCGTCACATCGTCTCCTTCTTTCACAACCCGTGCTTGGCCGAGCGGAATCGTGTACGGCTCTTCGGGCACTTCCATGCGAAACGCCCGATACAGCTTCATCGGCTCCAGAAACAGAACCGGGTCTTCATCGCGAATGGCGGAAATGAGCAGCCCTTTCGCATCGTACGGATTGGACGGCATGACGACTTTTAAGCCCGGCGAATGGGTAAACAGCGCCTCCAACGCATCGGAGTGCAATTCCGGCGTCCGCACCCCGCCGCCGTACGGGCTGCGCACGACGATCGGGCACGAAAACCGTCCGGCCGAGCGGAAGCGGATGCGCGCCGCCTGGGCCGCCAGCTGGTCCATCGCCTGGTACACAAACCCGAGAAACTGAATTTCGGCAATCGGGCGCATGCCGTTGATCGCCAGTCCAATAGACGTGCCGATAATGCCCGATTCCGCAAGCGGCGTATCAAACACGCGCCCCTCGCCAAACTGCGCAAGCAGCCCGTCCGTCGCCCGGAAGACGCCGCCGTTTTCGCCGACATCTTCGCCCAGCACGATGATGCGCGGATCGCGCTCCATCTCTTGGCGCATCGCTTCATTGATCGCTTCAATCATCGTCAATTCCGCCATTTATCTCACCCCGCTCCGTTGTTTGCGCCGCATCACTTCGTCTTTTTGCTCGGCCAGCAATTTGGGCGCCTCGCTGTACACACAATCGAATGCATCGACAATCGAACCGGACTTGCTGGCGATGGCCGCCTCGTACGCCGCGGTCACTTCATCATTCACTTGGGCGACAAGCGCGTCTTCCTGCGCTTCCGTCCATAATCCGCGCCGTTCCAAAAGCAGGCGCAGACGGCGGAGCGGATCTTTCGCCCGCCATGTCTCGACTTCTTCCGGCCGGCGGTATTTCGTCGGGTCATCCGCCGTCGTGTGCGGCCCGAGCCGATAGGTGAGCGCCTCGATCAACATCGGCCCCTCGCCGCGGCGGGCGGCTTCGACCGCCTGTTTCATCGTTTCATAAACCGCCAGCACGTCATTGCCGTCAACGAGCACCCCTTTCATCCCGTACGCAAGCGCCTTTTGCGCGATCGTCCGGCTGGCCGTCTGTTTCCGGTACGGGACGCTAATGGCGTACTGGTTGTTTTGGCAGAAAAAGATGACCGGCACGTTGTACACCGCGGCAAAATTCATCGCTTCATGAAAATCGCCCTCTGACGTCGCGCCATCGCCAAAATACGCAACCGATACTTGCGATTCGCCTTTCAATTTCGACGCCCACGCGCAGCCGACCGCATGAAGCGTCTGAGCAGCGATGATGATTTGCGTCGGGAAAATGTTCACTCCCTCCGGCATCCGTTTCCCTGACAAGCGGCCCTGCACGTAATGGAAAAACTGCTCAAGCGGCATGCCATGCATCAAGCATACCGCCACTTCGCGGTAGCTCGGGAAAATCCAATCGTCTTTATGAAGCGCAAGGGCGCTGCCGATTTGCGCCGCCTCTTGGCCGCTGAACGGGGCGTAGGTCCCGATCCGCCCCTGCCGCTGCATGCGCAAAAGCCGCTCATCAATGACGCGCGCCCGCCGCATTTCCCGGTAGGCACGAAGCAGCCACTCATCGGAAAACGCCGCTAACTTCTCCTCATCGCCATTTCCGTTTTCATCGAGAATTCGCACGATCTCGACCGGCAATTTGTCCGGGTCAAACATGGGCTTCCCTCCTCATCATTTTTTCATCACGGCCCAGCTGCTTCTCTTTGGCGCTCGCTCTCTTCCAGCACGAAGACATGTCCTCCTAACCGAGCGCCGCCTACCGCACGTCCAAGAGCAACACTTCCGGATTTTCCAAATAGTGCGCCACCGTCCGCATAAACCGCCCGGCCGGCTCGCCGTCAATGACGCGGTGGTCAAAGGTGAGCGACATCCCCATCATATCGCGGATGACGATTTCATCGCCGACGACAACCGGGCGCCGTTTGATCGCATGAGCCCCGAAAATCGCCACTTCCGGATAGTTGATGATCGGCGTCGCAAACCAGCCCCCGCCCGCCCCGGTGCTCGTGATCGTAAACGTGCTTCCTTGCAGCTCCTCAAGGCGAAGCGCCTGGCGGTGCGCTTTTTCTGACAGTTTCGCGATTTCGATGGCGAGCTCGCGGATCGATTTTTGATCGGCGTCACGGATGACGGGGACGACGAGACCGGCTTTCGTCGCCGTCGCGATGCCGATGTGATAGCGCTTTTTCAGCACGATTTCATTCGTCTCTTCATCGAGCGAAGCGTTAAACATCGGATATTGCTTCAGCGCCCTTGTCACCGCTTTAATAATAAACGGCAAATACGTCAGTTTGATACGTTCTTCCGCCAATTGATTGGCAAGGTGCTTGCGGATTTCCACCAACTTCGTGACGTCCACCTCGTCCATGCCGGTCACATGCGGCGCCGTGTACATCGATTTCACCATTTTTTCGGCGATTTTTTTGCGCAAGCCTCGAAGCGGGATTCGCTCTTCTTCTTCAAACACCGCATCCAAACTCGCGATGGATGTCCATGAGGCTATACTCTCCTGCCGTCCTCCGGCCGCACTCGCGCTGCCGGTCGGCAGAACGCCGGCTTCGTTCGCTTCCCTTCTTGCCGCCTCCGCCACCGAAGCGGCCGCCTCGCGCTCCCTGACATACCGCTCCAAATCGGCGAGCGTCACCCGACCGCCTTCGCCCGTTCCTTCCACTTCATCGATCGGAACACCCATCTCCCGCGCCCGCTTGCGCACAGACGGCGCGGCAATCGCCCGTTTGCGCGCAGGACGAGGCGTTTCTCCATGCAGAACAGGCACCGGCTCCCGAACCGAATCTTCGATGGGCGTGGCTTCCCCCGCGACCGACGCCTCGGTTTCCACGACAATCAACGGCTCTCCAACCTTCACCGTCGCCCCTTCCGGTCCGGCAAGCGCCACGACTTTGCCAGCGACCGGCGTCGTCATTTCGACCATCGCCTTATCGGTTTGAATTTCGGCAATCGGCTGATCCGCCTTGACCACATCCCCTTCCCGGACGAGCCAGCGGATGATTTCGGCTTCATGCAGCCCTTCGCCGATGTCAGGCAATTTAAATTCGTAGATCATGTGATATCCCCTTCCCCTTGTTCTCATGCTGTGATGGGAAACAAACACAATGGTGCAGCATCCATGGTGCGGCGATCATGAGGAAACATAGAAGTTAAGCGCTTACAAAAAACGTGGTGACCATTCGTTTTTTCTACCAAAATATCAAATGAATATTTTAAATTTTCCAACCTACAAGATTTATGATAGTCTATAGATTGTCAAACTGTCAATATAAGGAGAGCAGACATTTTTCGCCCGCTTCGACAAGCATCGACAACCCCTTCTATTATCGCAAAATAACAATTCTTGGTTCGATTTGACCGAAACACCGAGAACGGGCTCAACCGCTGCTGATTTCAGTGATGGGTAGGCAGTTTTCCGAAAAACATGGAAGGACGTGAAACATGGCTGTCTCGTACCAATGAGCGGAAATGGTTCAAAAAAAGTTAATTGTACGAGGTTTCTCTAAGAAGAATGAATAAGTTCAATGGTATTTTGCAATACATCACTCGTCTTATAAGAGGAGGAAGCAATATGCGTCTTGCCACGATTCACCATATCGCTTTGATTTGCTCGGACTATGAACGATCAAAACGATTTTATACAGAAATTCTCGGATTTCGCCCCATCCGGGAGCAATACCGCGCTGAGCGCCGTTCGTACAAACTCGATTTGGAGGCTGATGGCGGCATTCAGCTTGAGCTATTTTCCTTTGAAAACCCGCCGAAGCGCCCAAGCTACCCGGAAGCGTGCGGACTGCGCCATCTTGCTTTGGCGGTGGACAACCTCGATGAAGCCATTGCCTACTTGCGCCAACACGGCATCGATCCCGAACCCGTCCGCGTTGATGAAGCGACCGGCAAACGATTCACCTTCTTCCAAGACCCAGATGAACTGCCGATCGAGCTGTATGAAAACTAAAGAGAAAAGCACGCTTGCTCCATGACGATGACAAAACGAAGCCTCTCCGTTGATTTGTGGTACAATGGGGTCGATACAAATGAAGGAGGCCAAACAACATGATTCGATTCGCAACCATCGGCACAAACTGGATCACCGAAGCATTTCTTGACGCCGCGCGCCTCGTCGATTCCTTCGAACTCGCCGCCGTCTACTCGCGAACCGAGGAGACCGCAAAGCAGTTTGCCGACAAAGTCGGGGCGCCGCGGACGTTCACGGACTTGCAAAAGCTGGCCGAAAGCGACGGCATTGATGCCGTCTATATCGCCAGCCCGAACGCACTTCATGCCGAGCAGGCGATTTTGCTCATGAATCACGGCAAGCACGTCTTATGCGAAAAACCGCTCGCCTCCAATGCGAGAGAAGTCAAAGCGATGATCGAAGCGGCGGAGCGAAACGGCGTCGTATTGATGGAAGCGATGAAAGCGACGCTGCTTCCCACATTCCGGTCCATCCGCGAGCACTTGCCGAAACTCGGCCGCATCCGCCGCTACGTGGCGAACTATTGCCAATACTCATCGCGCTATGACGCCTATAAGCAAGGAACGGTGCTCAACGCCTTCAACCCAGCTTTCTCCAACGGGGCGTTGATGGACCTTGGCGTCTATTGCCTGTACCCGATGGTCGTTTTGTTCGGCCAGCCCCGTGGCGTGAAGGCGCAAAGCGTGAAGCTCGAATCCGGCGTTGATGGCGAGGGTTCGATCGTGCTCGATTACGGCGACATGGACGCGGTCGTCTTTTATTCGAAAATCACGAACTCGCACTTGCCTTCGGAGATTCAAGGGGAAGACGGAAACATGATCATCGACGCCATCCACACACCAACCAAAGCGGAAATCCGCTACCGCGACGGGCGCGTCGAGGACATCACCGCGCCGCAGGACAAGCCGCCGATGTATTATGAAGCACAAGAGTTTATCCGTTTGATCGAAAACGGAGAACGCGAATCGGCCGTCAACTCGCACCGCCATTCGCTTTGGACGATGGAAATCATGGACGAAGCGCGAAAACAAACCGGCATCGTGTTCCCGGCCGACGAGCGATAATAAAAAGGTTCCAACCTAGTCTTCCTGGGGCTCGGTTGGAACTCTTTTTCTTTCTGTCTCATTGGATTTCCTTGGCCGCCGATAAGCCATGGCTGTTACCTTCTGCTAAAATACGGGCCAAGCCATCCGCTTTCATGCGTCATGACAAACGTCCAGTTGAACTCGCTGTCCACCACATATAGATCGATTTTGTCGTTTTCCGCTGCCAGATCGGCGGCTTTCAATCCGGACGCATCCTCCACGGTGAACGCATCGTCGCCATGTTGAAAGAAAAGATAGCAGCACGTTTTCTCTTCTTGATCAAACGCCATTTCCGCTTCTTCTCCTGTGAAACAGCCTCTCATCCCATAGCTGAACACATGCCATAAGTAGCCGTTGACTCCATTCCGATTATGAAGGTGGATGTGTTGTTTTTCTTCCACAGTCAAATGGCCGGCAAACACCTTTTCCCACTGTTGTCGCCATTGCGCTCCGAAACCGGACTGTTTGCGGATTTTGATGTTTCGGCGAGCTAACTGATGAAATAACTCCATTTCGTTTCTCCCCCAGTGACCTGACGTGGCACCGCCTTCATCGATGTGCTCATTTCGTCTGTCAAAACGTTCGATGGATCGACAAGATGGCTTCTCACCATCTTTGTCACGCCGAGCGGTTTTCGTCCGCCCAGCCACTTCCCCGTTTCCGGCCGCACTTCGACGAGCAGCTGCTGCGCACCCTATGCAAGACAGTTTCCCCGCTCTTTGCGCCTTGCTGCACCGTCCCTATTCACCCGTCTCGGCAAACCGGCGGATGCGCGCGCCAATTTCATCGCGGACGCGGCGGAACACCGCCAGCTTCTCCTCTTCTGTCCCTTCCGCTTTCGCTGGATCGTCAAAGCCCCAATGGACGCGCTTCACGTGCGGCGGAGTGACCGGACAATGGTCGGCCGCATGGCCGCACAGCGTCACGACCAAATCAGCGCGGTTTAAAATGTTCGGGTCGATGACGTCAGACGTTTGCTTCGAAATATCGATGCCGACTTCTTTCATCACCTTGACCGCATTCGGATTGAGCCCGTGCGCTTCAATCCCGGCGCTGTACACATCCCATTCATCGCCTAACAGTTGTTTGGCCCAGCCTTCCGCCATTTGGCTGCGGCACGAGTTGCCGGTGCATAAAAAGTATATGACTTTTTTCTTCATCGCTGGTTCCCACCTTTACGTTGATGTTGGATTGCCCGAAGAAAAATACTTTCGCTGAAACGCCAATGCTACGTTGACAAGCGCCAGCATCACCGGCACTTCAATGAGCGGACCGATAACTGCCGCAAACGCCGCGCCCGAATGAATGCCAAACACCCCAACCGCCACAGCAATCGCCAGCTCAAAGTTATTGCTCCCCGCTGTAAACGCCAGCGTCGTCGATACCGGATAGCCAGCCCCCAATTTTTTCGCCAAAAAGAACGACACAAAAAACATGATGACAAAATATAGCAGCAACGGAATCGCAATGCGCACAACATCGAGCGGCAAGCTGACGATCATATCGCCTTTGAGCGAAAACATCACCACGATCGTAAACAAAAGCGCAACAAGCGTCAGCGGGCTGATTTTCGGCACAAACACTGTTTCATACCATTGCCGCCCTTTCGCTTTCACAAGCACAAACCTTGTCGCCATGCCAGCGAGAAACGGGATGCCTAAGTAAATAAACACCGATTTCGCCACTTCCGCCATCGTGATCTCGACAACGGCTCCCTCAAGCCCAATCCATCCAGGAATGACCGTCACAAACACGTACGCATACAACGAGAAAAACAGCACTTGAAACAGTGAATTGAAGGCGACAAGTCCTGCTGCGTACTCGGTGTCGCCGCGCGCCAAATCGTTCCAGACGATGACCATGGCGATGCAACGGGCAAGCCCGATTAAAATCAAGCCGATCATATACTCCGGCTTGTCAGGCAAAAAGACAATCGCCAAGATGAACATCAGCAGCGGGCCGATCACCCAGTTTTGCACGAGGGACAAGACGAGCACCTTCACATCTTTGAACACGCGCCCCATTTCCTCGTAGCGCACTTTCGCCAGCGGCGGATACATCATCAAAATCAAGCCAATCGCAATCGGAATCGAGGTCGTACCGACTTGCAGACGGTTCAAGCCATCCACCAGCCCAGGAGCCCAAATCCCGACTCCGATCCCGACCGCCATCGCGAGAAAAATCCATACCGTTAAAAAGCGGTCTAAAAACGACAACCGCTTCGGTTCACAACAATCCACCGTTCTTCACCTCGTTGTTTAAAGTCAGCACCCGCAGCGGGCTGCAGGATTCGCTGTCTCGATTTTGCGAATGTTTTCCTCTTGATCCGGAACGTACGACAACACCGCTTGCAGCAGGGAGTAGTATTCGCTTTGCGGCCGGAGCGAATAATACACCCATTGCCCCCTCCGCTCCTCTTGGATCAGCCCGGCGTCTTTCAACTTGCGAAGATGCTGGCTGATCGCCGGCTGGCTGGTCGAAAACACCTCAAGCAGCTCGCACACACAGCACTCCCGCTGATTCAAAATCGCCAAAATCGTCAGCCGCGTCGGATCGCCGAGCAGCTTCAACACCCGAGCGGCTGCTCCTATCTCCATTGCGAGTTGCGGCATATCACCCCTCCATTCATCATCATATCATGATTTGCTTATATAAAAACGAACATCCATCATGAAACGGCCACGCCGACCAATGAAATGGTTTCCGTCAATCAGTATATAATTAAATAATTATATAAGTCAACCATGATGTATCGACAAAAGCAAGAAAAGCGAGCGTGCCGCATGTTTCCACCGCACGCCCGCCAATGTCACTCCATCCGCTTTTTCGCCGCTGACAAAAGGTCGACCGCCTTCGTCCCGACCCCGACAAACGTCTCGAGAATCGCCTGCGCCCCGGCGATGGAAAAGACAAAAATCAACGGCATGGCGATCTTCGGGATGAATAAATACCCAAGCGCGAGAAACATCGCGCTCCATACGCCCGCGCACCAGTAACAGTTCAACAAATAGCCGAATTTCGATTTCGGCACTTTCTTGATTTCCGTACTCCCGTCTTCGTGTTGGATTGTCTCTTTTTTCATAAACGGATTGCGAATAAACTCCGTGATCTTATCAAAGACGATCAAGTGGGTGAACCGATAGCTGGCCAAAATGATCATGATGTACGTCATCCAGTCGAGTTCACGAAGCATGGCGAGTCCCTTTCTTTTTACATTTCGTCCCTTGTATTATGGACCAAAAGTCGTTTCATTATCACATGACCGCCACAATACCAGGAGGAACAAAGCCAGCTGTCCACCTTTTTGCGCAGCCACAAAACGTCCGCATGAAACCCTCCTCTTTGTTTTTCTTCTTGGGCACAATCATTTTCTGGTATAACTTATCTTCTTCACCCCAAGTTTGGCGTGACTCGGCAAACAGCATTTTGACCTTTTTCATGTGCCTGCAATGTCCTTTAACCTGTCGAACTTAAAATGTCACTTGACGATTCCAAACGTTGAAACCACCACAAAAAAACGAGATGTGCAAACAGTCGCCTCAACGGGAGCTCCCTCTGCGGCGCACATCTCGTTCACGCGAAAGAATATTACGCGTTATTGCCCTTGAACCAATTCGAGCGGAACCGGAATAAATTTTTCCACTTTCTCCCCTTTGTGAACGCGAATGGCGGCTTCCACAGCTTTTTCGCCAATTAATGCCGGTTTTTGTGCGACCGTGGCTGCCATTTTGCCTTCTTTCACGGCTTTGACTGCGTCATCTGTCGCATCGAATCCGACCACAAGGACGTTGTTCATTCCATGTGCTTGCAACGCCTCTAAAGCTCCTAAGGCCATTTCATCATTATGCGCAAAAACCGCTTGAATGTCTTTATGGCTTTGCAAAATGTTTTCCATGACCGCCAGTCCTTTCGCCCGGTCAAAATCTGCCGCCTGTTTGGCGACGACCTTCATATTGGCTGCTTTGTCAATGACTTGGTGAAATCCTTCTCCACGTTCACGAGCGGCCGAGGAACCAGGAATCCCTTCCAATTCCACAATGTTTCCACCGTTTTTCAAGTGATCGACAAGAAATTGGGCCGCCATTTTCCCACCAGCCACATTGTCAGAAGCGATATGGGTGACCACTTCCCCGCCGTCCGCGCTGCGGTCGACCGTAATGACCGGGATGTTGGCGCTGTTGGCGGATTCAATCGCAGAAGCCACGGCGCTCGAGTCCGTCGGATTGACCAAAAGCACATCGACCTTCTGCTGGATCAAGTCTTCAATATCGTTAATTTGTTTCGCCGAATCATTTTGGGCATCAACCACAATCAGCTCTGCCCCTTCATCCTTGGCGGCTTTTTCAGCCCCTTCTTTTAATGTGACAAAGAACGGGTTGTTCAAGGTGGAAATGGACAAACCGATTTTCACTTCCCCATCCTGTTTCGTTTTCCCTTTGTCGCTCGATGCGTTGTTCTGGTCGAGCGAACATCCACCCAACACGCCGCCTGCAAGCAACAATGTGGCTAACAAACCAACTGCTTTTCGCATTTTCATACTCCCCCTTATTTTTTGATAACATCTATCATACTTCTTTGCGGCGGTCTAACAGCACCGCAAGAAGAATGACCGCTCCTTTGATGACTTGCTGGTAAAACGACGACACATTGAGCAAGTTCAATCCATTGTTCAATACACCGATAATCAAGGCGCCGACTAACGTGCCGAAAATCCAGCCTCTTCCTCCTGACAAACTGGTGCCGCCTAAAACAACGGCCGCAATGGCATCCAACTCGTACGCCGTTCCCGCTGTCGGCTGCGCGGAATTCAAACGGGAAGTTAAAATGAGCCCCGCCAAAGCAGATAACGCCCCTGTTAGGGCATACACATATATTTTGAGTCGATCAACGCGAAGTCCCGATAGACGGCTCGCTTCTTCGTTCCCGCCAATCGCGTACGTATGGCGGCCAAATGTAGTCTTTTTCAATACTACATACAAAGCGATATAGACCGTGAGCATCAATATAATAGGTACGGGAATGCCGAAGAAATAACCGCGCCCCATCATCTGAAACAGGATGTCATCAGACGCAAACCCTGTAATCGGGCGACCGTCCGTGTAAACGAGAGTCAAGCCGCGAAACGCCGTCATGGTCGCCAGCGTGGCAATAAAAGGAGCCACTTTTCCTTTGGTGACCAAGACTCCGTTCAAGACGCCCATGGCCGCGCCTGCTAATAAGCCGACGAATATCGCAACAAATCCATTGACCCCTTGCGCCATCATTCCTGCTGTGATCGTGCTTGATAACGCCAACACCGAACCGACCGATAAATCAATGCCTCCCGTTAAAATGACAAACGTCATGCCAAAGGCGATGAGCGCGTTAATCGATACTTGCCGCAGGAGATTGAGCCAGTTGTCCATCGTCAAAAAGTCATCGCTCAATATGGAAAGCACGATGCATAGCAGAAACAGCCCGATCAAAGGCCCTAGTTTTTTCACATCCCATTTTCGCTTTGCTCCCATCATCGATTCCCCCCTGTCGCCGCCCGCATGATGGTTTCTTGATCCAACCCGTCGTTTTCCAAGATCGCTTGCACTTTCCCTTCATGGACGACCATGACGCGGTCGCTCATGCCCAATACTTCCGGCAGTTCAGAAGAGATCATAATGATCGCGGCGCCTTGGGCAGCCAATTCATTGATCACTTCATAAATCTCTTTCTTTGCCCCAACATCCACGCCGCGAGTCGGTTCATCCAAAATGAGGATGCGCGGGTTCATCGCCAGCCATTTGCCGAATACGACTTTTTGTTGATTCCCGCCGCTCAATGCTTTCACGGGTAAATCTGGGGAAGAGGCTTTAATATTCAACAGATGAATGTATGTCAACACCACGTCCCGTTCTTTCGATGACTGGATGAATCCCGCTGTTGCTAATTGTTCCAACTTCGGCAAGGTCAAATTCTCATGGACGCTCATCTCGAGAATGAGCCCTTTTTGCTTTCGGTCTTCGGTAATCATGGCGATGCCATGTTCGACGGCCTGGCGCGGAGAACGGATGCGCACAGGACGCCCGTCGATATAGATGTCTCCTTCATCGAATGGTCTGGCTCCGAAAATCGCTTCCATGATCTCGGTTCGCCCCGATCCCATCAGTCCCGCCACACCAAGCACTTCACCGGCTCGCACGGAAAACGATACATTCTCAAACAACCCTTTTTTCGTGAGCCGCTCTACGCGCAGCCGTTCTTCTCCAATGGTGACGCGCCGTTTTGGAAAACGTTCCCCAATTTGCCTGCCGACCATCATTTGAACAATTTCATCGAAGTTCGTTTCCTTTACTCGTTTCGTTCCGATGAACTGGCCATCGCGGAGAACCGAAATCCGGTCGCAAATGGTAAAAATCTCTTCCATCCGATGTGAAATGTAAACAACCGCGACGCCTTGCTGTTTCAAGGTGCGAATAACAGAAAATAAAGCCTGAATTTCCCGTTCCGTCAGCGCCGCTGTCGGTTCATCCATAATAAGGCACTTCGCATTCGTCGAAATGGCCCTGGCAATTTCGATCATTTGCTGTTTTCCGACAGACAACCGACCGGCGAGTTCTCGTGGGTCAAGGTCCATCCCTAATCTCCGCAAATAGGAAGCGGCCTGTTGCTCCATTTCTTTATAACGAATGACACCCGTTCTCCCGATTTTCGGCTCGCGGCCAAGAAAAATGTTTTCGGCCACCGTCAATGTTGGAATGACATTCAACTCTTGATGAATCACGACAATCCCGTCGCGTTCCGCCTCTTTCGGATGACGGTAATGCACTTCGCGCCCGTTGACAACAATCGTTCCCCCATCCCGCTCATAAATGCCGGTCAACACCTTGATGAGCGTCGATTTCCCCGCTCCGTTCTCTCCCATCAACGCATGCACTTCTCCAGGAAGCACTTCAAAATCAACGCCATTCAGAACGATATTGGCGCCAAACGATTTTTGAATCGACCGCATGTCAATCAAGGGCCTCATCGTTTCTGCCCTCCTTTTCCTTCAGAAATCTTTCGATGAAAAACTTACACCGGAACGCAGAATGATATTGGCATAGGGGGTTGCCTCTCCTGTGCGAATCACCGCTTTCGCCTGCTTCGTCATCGCTTTGAATTGTTCGTGGGGAACAAACTGCACAGGCACACCACCCATTCTTGCCCTGATGCTTTCGTATAAATCCGGATTCTGGTCTTTGATCTCCTCGGCTAGTACGATTGCTTCAATTTCCAATTCATCAACAACCGCATCCAACACGGATAAAAAGGGCGGAAACCCTTTGACGAGAGACAAGTCGATGCGCGCCTGTTCGTTCGGAATCGGCAACCCGCAATCGGCAATCACGATCGTATCGGTGTGCCCGAGCGAGGCAAGCAGCGTGTTCAATTCTTTATTCAAAATCCCGCTTTTTTTCATCAGTGACTCTCCTTCTGTCTGGACAAAAATGATTCGACCTCTTGCCGTCTCGGCATCCCAGCTTGCGCCCCAAGTTTCGTCACCGACAAGGCCGCCGCCGCATTGGCAAACCGACACGCTTCATCAAGCGGCTTCCCTTCTGCCAACGCCACGGCAAGCGCACCGTTAAACGTATCGCCCGCGCCCGTCGTATCCACGACGGGAACTTGGAAACTTGGAATGAGCCGTTCTTGTCCATCTTGCCAAATGCGCACCCCTTTTGCCCCTTCGGTGACAATCAGCTTATCGGCAAACGCTTCTTCGTCCATCTTGTCGAACAAAATCGTCCGTTCATGTTCATTGGGCGTCAAGAAACTCGCCTGCTCAAGCACCGACGGCGGCAGCGGCTGGGCCGGAGCGGGGTTGACGATGACGCGCACGCCATGGCGATGAGCGATCGAAACCGCCCGTTCCACAACGGGAAGCGGAATCTCGAGCTGCAATAAGCAAACATCGCTTTCGGCGATCACGGATTCACATGAATCGAGATCTTCCGGCGTAAGCGCATGATTCGCCCCAGGAACGACGATGATCCGATTGTCCCGCTCAGAAATCGTAATGGAAGCAATGCCTGTACTCCCATGTGTAACCGGTTTCACATAATCGACGGAAATGCCCTCATTTTGTAACGAACGGATGAGCTCTTGACCAAACGCATCATCCCCCACTGCGCCAATCATCCGAATGTTGGCGCCGAGGCGGGCGGCTGCCACCGCCTGATTCGCCCCTTTGCCGCCGGGAGTGGTGAGAAACTGTTCGCCTAAAATCGTCTCTCCTTGGTTTGGAAATCGCGCCGCCACAGTGACTAAGTCCATGTTGAGGCTGCCGATCACCGTAATGGTTGGTTTGTTCAAGTCAATCCCCTCCTTGACGTCGACTGCCGCACCACAAGTTGAACCGGAAGTTGATAATGGAGCTTTTCAAGGGGCTTTCCCTCAATTTGTTTAATTAAAATTCTTGCCGCCATGGCCCCCATTTCGTAAATAGGCTGAGACACGGTCGATAGTTCGGGTGTTGTCATTTCCGTCAGCGGGATGCCGTCGTAGCCAATAATGGCAATATCATCCGGAACCCGCAGCCCGCATTGCTGAACCGCTTTCAAAGCACCGACCGCCATCGCGTCGTTGCCGGCAAAGATCCCGTCCATATCATGTTCAGCCAACGCGGCCATCACCGCTTCTTTCGCCTGCTTCAACTGGTAATTCCCTTGAATGACGAGCTGACGATCTCCCAACCCTAACGCCCTCATTTCATCTTGATAGCCGCGGAAACGCTCCATGGCGTTCACCACGTGGTTGGGCCCTTGAATATGGGCAATCCGCCGGCAGCCCACTTCATACAAATGCCGCGTCGCTAAACGAGCTCCCTCGTAATTATCCGCGACCACCGACGGATAACGCTCATGCAACGGACGGTCGAGCACGACAATCGGAACATCCCATTCCTCGACTTCTTCCGGCGCGAACTGATTCGTGGTCAAAATGACGCCGTCCACATATTTTTGCTTTAACACTTCGATGTATTCTCGTTCTTTTTCTACTTTCTCATCGGAATTGCATAGAATGACCGTATAGTCATAAATATTCATCACATCTTCCACCGCGCGAACGAGTTCGGGAAAGAACGGATTGGTAATATCAGGGACAATGAGTCCGACTGTTTTCGATGTCTTTTTAAACAGAGCTCTCGCCACTTCATTCGGTTTATAATTGAGCTCTTTCATCGCCTGTCTAACCCGTCTTTCCGTTTCCTCATTAACATATCCATTTTGATTTAACACACGCGAAACGGTGGCGACGGAGACACCTGCACGCTTTGCCACATCACGAATCGTTGCCATGTTCGCTTCCTTCTTTTCTGTCTATGTGTAACCGGTTACACATAGTATATCCTATTTTTTGTGCGCCATCAAGCTTTTTTTAAATACTAGTGATTTAAGGGGAAATGTTGCTCCCCAGCAACGTTTCTCAAACTGAAAAACTTTGCAACAAAAACATCATTTTATCCCCTTCAACTTTTCGAATCCGTTGTGCTTCGCCGGTCTTTCACGGCGGTTCTCAAACAATGTGCGGCCTTTTTTGCAAGCTGACGTAAACATGATCGCACAGCATTTTCAAAAAAAATCCCTTGCCTGCCGCAAGGGACTTCTCACTTTTCCCTCCACCGTTCGCTCGCTTCATCCGCCCGTTTCGCGGCCACCATCATGCTCATGATGACGAGCATCACGAACGAGCCGACAAACATTCCCGCGATAAACGCGACCATGGCTCTCTCTCCCTTTTCTCGCAAACTTGTTATTTGCCATTCTTTCCTTTTACATCTAAGCCGATACATCGGGAGAGCTCATTCTATTATACGCCGCGTTTGACCGCACAATGCTTTGTCCTTAACCAATGGCGGCAAACAAAGACGATCAAAAGCGCAATCAGCGCCCCGCACGAATCAATCGCCACGTCTTTTGGCGTCGCCGTCCGCCCTGGTTCAAACGATTGGTGCCACTCATCGGTCGCCGCGTAGGCGGTCGCAAACAGCCAAGCGCCTGCATACGCAAACCGCTTGGGCAACAGCGCCCGCCACACAAGCGCGGCCAAAATGCCAAACTCCGTCAAATGCGCCGCTTTGCGAATCAAAAAGTTCAAAAATGGCGGCCCCTCTTCATCCCCGCCGCCAAACGGCAAGTACGATAAAATCATCTGCAGCACATGCGCCGTATTCGCCCCAGTGAACCAGGAAGACTCGCTGAACGTGTAAATGACGACACACCAGAGAATGACAGGAAGCCAGCGGGAAAGGAAATCTCTCATCGTTTCACCTGCCAACACCTTTTTACCAACAAAACAAGGTACCTAAACAACAAACGAAAGTAGACACCTTGTTCGCTAAACCCTTTACCATCATAACAGGGATGGTGATATTTTTCCATTTTCTTTTTTGAAAGCTTCTTCACCGTTGTTTTAAAATCGTTCGCTCACAGGCTGGAAAGAAGACTTCTTTTCCGTTCCCCTTTTCTTTCACCCATTCCCCTTTTAAGGGAGATTCTCTCCGTGTTTATGTTTTCATGAACAAGGGTATAGTAGTAAAAGAAAAATCTGTACATTTTTTCTGGCCAGCATTATAATTTTTAGAAAGGAGAATCAATGAGGTGATCAATATGCCCTCCGCTTTGGAAACGAAAATGAGGGTGACACTATCTTGCACGGAACAGGCCAACAAACCGAATAAGGATCTTTCATTTGCCGAATTACGAAAAAAAATAGCCAAACCTTCTCCCTTTGGCAAAAAATTAGTGGACATCTACAAACAAGGACGGTAGCCGATTATGTCGTTTGTGATGACATATGAAGATGCCATAGATGAACATTTTGGACAAGCGTCTATATACATCGATGCTTGTTTTATTTTGGCCTATATGGACTCCGATGATCCAAGGGGAGATAAGGTATGTGAAATCCTTCAAAAATGGCATAACGAAGGTGTAACGAAATTAGGGATAAGTACACATGTATTTGGGGAAGTGGTACATAACTTATTCATTCAAGAAATTCTATTACCATTAGAAATCTACCATAAAAATCAATCCAATTTACATTCAAAGTCTCGCCAAAATCATCCCCTTGGAGAATTAGAAGAAAGCGTACCCTTCCTATATAACGTTTGGAAAAAACATATTCCAAAATTCTACAAGAAGAACGTTTCTATTAATATTTCAGAATTAATCAAATTCGTGAAAATGAATTATCCCTCACAAAGAAACAAGTTGCAAATCTTCTACAACAGTTCCATTGATCGATATAATGAATTTTTATCTGCCATAAGGCAACATTTCCGCATCGAATTCCTAACAACAGATGCCAACATTCAAGATTTAGCCTTGGCTCAAATGCGGCTCCTTCAGCTCGAAGCCTATGATGCCTTGCACTACGCCATTGCAACATATCATCATTATGACTACTTCGCTACGCTTGACGGCGATTTTGTCCACGCTCTTTACAACCAAGACCTCGACCTAGCACCGATCACAAAAATTGTCAAAATCGCCTAGCCTTGTCGTCTTGATCGAATCGAAGTCCAAAACAAACATTAAGGAAGGCAAAGAGTCCCCATGCTCTCTTTATTTCCTTTATCCACTCATGTGAGCTACACCAAGTTCAACCATGTGAATTAGCGACAGAGAAAGAGCATGCAACTCACATTTCGCACCCTGAATAAAAATTCGAAATAAGCCCGATTTGACCGAATAAAAATTAATTATTTTACATTTTTTATAAAAAATTATTTTTATGCGAATATTCTGGTTATTTTTTGTATATTATGCAAAGGTTGCGAAATATGAGATGCAATATATCGATCCGCCTTTATGATGTACAAAAAAGCGGAAGCATCCTACTCTGCTTCCGCCAACAGTTTCAACGTCGCGGCGACAAACATTTGCACGCCAATCTCAAGCGCGTCTTCGTCGATCGTAAAGCGCGGATGGTGATGCGGGTACACGATCCCCTTTTCTTCGTTTCGGGCGCCGACGTAAAAGAAGCTGCCCGGCGCTTTTTGCAAAAAGGCGGAGAAATCTTCGCCACCCATGTTCGGTTTCAAGCGGGCGACGGCTTCTTCGCCCAATAGTTCGCGCGCTGTTTCCTCAATGACGCGGGTCACTTCATCGTAGTTGATGACCGGGCGGTAGCCGTAGTCAAATTGAAACTCATACGAGGCGCCGTGCGCTTCGGTGATTCCTTTGACAATGCGCTCCATCCATTGCGGCACCGTGCGCCGCAGCGTCTCATCAAACGTGCGCACTGTCCCTTGGATTTCGACCTCCCCAGGCAGGACATTATGCGCCGTACCCGCCACAAATTGCGTCACGGACAGAACAAGCGGCTCGAGCGGGTCGACATAGCGCGAGACGATGTGCTGCAAGTTCGTCACGACTTGCGCTCCGATGGCGATCGCATCGATCGTTTGGTGCGGCATCGCTCCATGGCCGCCTTTGCCGATGATGCGGATGAAAAAGCGGTCGGGTGCGGCCATCATCGGCCCATACACAATGCCGATTTTTCCGCGCTCAAGCGGCGACCAAAGGTGAGTGCCGATGACGACGTCCACCCCGTCCATGACGCCGGCTTGCACCATCTCCTCCGCCCCACCCGGGAACAATTCTTCCGCGTGTTGGAACAAAAAGCGGATTTCACCGCGAATGTCATCGCGCAGCTGGGCGAAAATTTTCGCTGCCCCCAAAAGCATCGCCGTATGGCCGTCATGCCCGCACGCATGCATGACGCCTGGGTTTTTGGAAGCAAACTCAAACGTGTTTTCCTCTTGAATGGGCAGGGCGTCCATATCCGCACGAATGGCGACGACCCGGCCTGGCTGTTGGCCAATGAGCCGCGCCATGACGCTCGTTTTCGTCGGCCGCGACAACTCAAGATGGCCGAATGATTGCAGCGTCTCGAAAACAAACTGCGCCGTTTTCTCCTCTTGGAACGACAATTCAGGATGGGCGTGCAGATGGCGGCGCCAGGCGATGACGTCCGTTTTCACTTCATCGACGAGCCGTTTGATTTCTTCCTTTGTCATCCATAGTCTCCCCCTGTTCGTTTGTCTTTTTCGTTATTCCCCTTGGGCCAGTTGCCACACCGTATGATAAAGCACCTCTGCTCCAACGGCGCAGTCTTCTTTAGTACTCCATTCCGCCGGACTATGACTCACCCCGTCTTGGGAGCGGACAAAAATCATCCCGATCGGGCAAATCGGAGCCAACTGTACGCCGTCATGGGCTGCGCCGCTCGGCAGCCAAAACGGCGGATACCCGAGCTGCTTGCACGCTCTTTCCGCGGCCTGTTTCACCACCTCGGAACATAACACCGGCGCCATTTCTTGCAGTCGCTCGGTCGTGAGGCGAACGTTCCGCTCCTTGGTGATCGTCTCTGCCCGCGAGGCTATGTCATTCCATACTTGATCGCGCACCTCAGCCTTCAAGTCGCGCAAATCGAGCACAAATTCGACCCGTTCCGGAATGACATTAATACCGCCCGGATATACATGCAACTGTCCTACAGTACCGACCGTTGTCCCTGTTCGTCTTGCTTCCTCTTCGATCACTGTGATGATCTGGGCGGCTGCCGCCATCGGGTCGCGCCGCAATGACATCGGCGTCGCTCCGGCATGTTCCGCTTTTCCTTCGATGATAAACTTCACCCAAATCAGCCCGGCGATGCCAGTGACGATGCCAACTGGAAGACCAGCCTCCTCCAGCACCCGTCCTTGTTCGATGTGCAGTTCGACATAGGCTTTCACCGTTCCTGGTTTTCGTGCTGCCTGCGGCAAACGGTCCGGGTCAAGCCCCGTCTGTCTCATCGCTTCCGCAATAGAAATTCCGTTCGCGTCGCGGCACTCGAGCGCTTCCGGCAGCAACGTCCCCGCCATCGCCCGGCTTCCGATCATGCCGAAACGAAAGCGCGCTCCTTCTTCGTCCGTAAACGCCACTACTTCAATTGGGTGGTGCGTCACAACCCCGTGCTCGTTCATCGTCTGAACAACTTCCACGCCGGCCAACACCCCGAGCGGTCCATCAAAGCAGCCGCCGTTGTAAACCGAATCGAGATGAGATCCAACAAGGACGACCGGGGCATCCGGATTCGCCCCTTCTTTCCGTCCGATCAAGTTGCCAGCCGTGTCTTCATATACGAAAAGCCCGGCTTCGCGCATGTAGGAAGCGACCAAGTCTTTCGCCCTCCGCTCTTCAGCAGTGAACGAGAGGCGCGTGACGCCGCCGCTTGGTTTCTTGCCGACCTCCCCTAGTTCCATGAGCCGTTGCCAAAGACGTTCCCCTTGAATCAAGCTATCCTCCCCTCACGCCAATTACGGATAATTTTCGGATATGTCCTTAATTATAATGGAAACAGAGGAAATTTTCAAATAATACAAATAATACAAACGCCTTCAAGACAACAAAAAACTTCTGCCTGTCGCTAAAGGCAGAAGCTGATCGAGCAATTATAAGAAAATGCGGTATACTTTGCGCGGACGCCCGCGCGGATACGGGTTTGTTTCCCCGGCCACTTCGGCAAGGCCCACGGTCTCCAATTGGTTTAAAATCCGGCGGGCGCTGCGCGGCACAATCCCCATGTAAGAGGCCAACTCATGCGCTTCGATCTCGTTGGTTCCTCGTTTTTGCAATATTGCTTTCAATTTGCAGAGCGTCGCGGCGCTTAATCCCGTCCGCTCCGCCAGCTGCCGCAGTTCTCCGCCGCCGAGCGAATAGCGGAGGTGCACACTTTTTCCTAACGGACCCGAGATCGTTCCGTCATCAAACACCACCATCCACGCACCCCGTCCGCTTTGTTTCGCATGCAAAAACGCCTTCCCAGCCTGAATTTCGGCCTCATACGCCGTTCGGCCGATGCCGATTCCGCACGCGATGACCTCGCTGTACAAGAGCTCCGTCTCCTCCGCCGAGGGGACCGTTTTATAGCCATCGGTGATCTCTTTTAATGCGCCCCTTGTCGTAAAAATGACATAGCGGCCCGGCCCGGCGCTTTTCAGCGACCCTTGGACTTTTTTTGCATACCGTAGCAATTTTTCCGTTGTCTTCATCTCCAAACGATATATGTCATCGGTCGAAAATGTCTCTGGGGAGGCCGCCTGCATCGCATCGACTTCAATCATTTGCACGGCGATTTGCGCATCTTGCACCTGCAGCATCTGTCCGGTGCGAATGATGGTTTGGATGACCGCTTCCACCGCCGAGCGGGCAGGCAATACCCGATACACCGGCATTCCGAGTTTCTCCAGTTCGAGATGGGCTGTCCGCAAACAGGTGACCGCTGCTTCCGTTTTCCCTTGTTTCCAAAGGGTGTAATGATAGTCGGACAGTTCCTGGGCCGAAATGCCTCCCTCGTAATGCTTGACGTATGGAATCGGCTCCTCGATGCCCGCCTCTTCGAGCAGCCGTTCGATTTCGCGGCGCTCGTACGTGTCAAAACTAAGCCGGCTGACCGGAATCTGCTCCGTATAGTGCGCCTGCAGCAGTGTGCGGTACAAGCTGGCACCAATATGTGGCACATAAAACAGCGGCGCATCGACCTCACTGGACTGCTTGACGATCGAATACGGCACTTGTCCGGAAAACAGCCACATATCAACTTCTGACGCGAGCGGGCGGATCAAATCGATCACTTCACTTTCATCCCAATACACAACGGGAACGCAAACAAGCTCTTTGTACTCTTGCGCCACCGCCTGAATAATTGACAGCGAATCGTCCGCACCAAACAGACCTAAGCGAATGCGGATGATACATCCCTCCTTTTGCCGCCTGCCCATAGCGGTGGGAAAAGACGGCTTCTTCAGCCGCTCTCTTCCCCGCCTGTCTCCGCTTTCAAAGTGGCGGGCCACGACCCCACGTTTTCCCATAAAACCACTGGAAACATAACCTTCTCTTTCTTTGAAACGGCGATTGATGCCCCGCGCCCGCCGGCATGTCTACTATCCCACTTCCATCGAACGGACAGACCGCCTTATTCCCTTTTTTACAAAAAAGCCGTCGTGGCGATGCGAACGGGACAATTAAGCGGCATCCCTATTCACTTTGTTTGTGGAAAAAGGCAGCTGAGGCGCACTGGAGAACGTCAACAGCCCGATCCACTTTCAGCTGCCTATGCCCCACCGGCCGACCGATCGACTCGTAGATGAGGCCGGCGGCGTCGGCTTGTTTCGGGTCGTAGCAGTTGCGCCCGTCAAGCACAATTGGCCGATTCATCAGCGTCTTGTAACGGTGAAGGTCAAATTGCAGCACAGCCGGCCATTCGGTGAAAATGAAACAAACATCCGCGCCGCGAATGGCTTCCTCCATTGTCTCGCAACAAACAACCGCATCGCCAAAACGGCGCGAGACATGACCGAGGGCGGCCGGGTCCCAGACGCGCACGTCGGCTCCTTCGGCAATGAGCCGTTCGATGTTCGCCAATGCCGGCGATTCGCGCACATCGTCAGTGCCGGGCTTGAATGCGGCGCCAAGCACAGCAACAGTCCGGTTGCGAAAATCTCCGATGTGCGGACGCGCTTTGTCAAGAAGCTTCCATTTTTGTTTCTCATTGACGTCCATCGCCGCCCACACGGTTTTGAGCGAATAGCCATGGGAGGCAGCCAACGCATAAAGCGCCTTCGTATCTTTCGGCAGGCAAGAGCCGCCGTAGCCGACGCCGGCGCGCAAAAAGCGGCGGCCAATGCGCGGATCCATGCCGATTCCTTCCGCCACCGCCTGAATGTCGGCCCCTACCAACTCGCATACGTTGGCGATCTCGTTGATGTACGAAATTTTCAGCGCCAAAAACACATTGGCAGCGTACTTGATCATCTCTGCGCTTTTGCGGTCGGTGACAATGTACGGGAGCGCAAACGGGGCGTAGAGGTCCTTCATTATCCGCTCAGCTCTCTCCGATTCGACGCCTAACACAATGCGCGGCGCCTGCAACGTATCGCGCACCGCCGTTCCTTGTGACAAAAACTCCGGATTGGAAACGACATCGATACGCACCCCGCCGCGTCCGTGTTCCGCCAAAAAGCGAGCCGCTTCGTCTCCCGTACCGACTGGCACGGTCGATTTGATGGCCACAAGGCAGTCGCGTTCGGCCGACGCGGCGATGCGGCGCAGCGTTTCCCATACGTCATCGAGCTTGACCGATCCGTCCGGCAGCGGCGGGGTGCCGACCGCGACCATGATCACTTCCGCCCATCGATACGCTTCCGCATCGTCTGTGGTAAAGCGAAGGCGGGCGCTGTTCCGTTGGATGAGCGGTTCGAGCCCCGGTTCATAAATGGGGACGATTCCTTCATTCAACCGCCGAATTTTTTCCTCATTGACATCCACGCATATGACATCATGACCTTTATCAGCCAGGCAGGCGGCGGTCACAAGCCCAACATACCCCGCCCCGGCGATCGTGATTTTCATCGTTCCTCACACCTTTTTGATCCATTGCGCTATCGTCGCTTGTTCTCATTATAGCGAATCGCCTGGGGATTTTCATTGTTTTCGCCTAGCCGCTGAGTTCACCGGTTGTGCTCTGCGGCCAAAAGAAAACCGGGAGGAGCCACCCCCCGGTTGCGCGGCGTGTTTCCGTTTGCTTGATGACGGCCGATTGATCACAAAAACGAACAGACCGCCGATCAACGATTTCTCCACCATCATTCCTTATTCAAAATAATGCCGAACCGCATCCGCAATCGCGGTCGTCACCGCTTCCTGATAGTCGTCTGTCGCCACCGTCGCCGCATCTGTGCGGTTGCTTACATAGCCGAGCTCAAGCAATACAGACGGTCTGTCGTTTTCCCGCAGCACGTAATAGTCGCCAAACGCAACGCCGCGGAAAGGCAGTGCGGCCAATCGGGAAAGCGGGTCTTCGAATGATTGCGCTAAGCCGTAATCGGCAAAACGGTCGTAATAATAAACGGTGATGCCGCTCGCCTGTTGGTCATCTGCGCTGTCATAATGCAGGCTGATAAACGCATCCGCTTGATACAGGCGCGCCATCGCCACGCGCGCGGACAGCGGCACATACTCATCGCTAGAGCGCGTCAGCACGACGCGGGCGCCGTAAGATTGCAACTTGTTTTTCAGAAGCTTGGCGGTTTCCAACGTCAACTCCTTTTCCTTGATGCCATCGACACTTTGGGCCCCGCCGTCTTTGCCTCCGTGGCCAGCGTCAAGAACGATCGTTTTTCCGGCCAGCGCCTGAACAGGACCGCGCGTCCAGCTGTCTACATAAAGGCGGGAGTCGCTAGGCGCGATGGCTGAAAGCAGCGAGCGGTCAGCCGACTGGGGCGCTTCCGCTTCCTTTTCATTAGCTTGTCCACCCTTTACCTGCACATATGCGGATGACACCCACCCATCAAGCCCTGTTTGGGAGGCAATTTTGTACCATCCCGGTTTCTTTTCCACAATCTCGACCTCTTCACCACGGACAAGGCGTCCGACGCGCGCTGCCTTCAATAACGGCTCAGCCCGAACGTTGAGCGAACTGGCGTTGACGATTCCGGTTTGATGCGAAATCGATGACTCCCGAGCCGCAGTGAGGTATGCTGAAGACACCCAGCCGATCGCACCGTCTGCGATCACTTCCGTCCATTCCCCATCTTCCTTGATGACCCATACCGTTTCTCCCCGCGCCAAATGCCCGATAATTCGCCCATCTCGGCTCGGCTCTTGTCGAAGGCGGAGTCGGTTTTCTTGCACGATGGCCGTCTCTTTTGCCAACGCGACGTACCGCGCGGCGATCCACCCGGTTCGATTCGGTTTCCACTCGATGTTCACCCATCCATCCTTGACCTCGATCAGCCGATACGCCTCGCCGCGGTGAACGTTCGCCAATGGACGGTATGGCACCCCCGGCCCTTGGCGGACGTTCACCTGATCCGCCGTCACCACCGCCAACTGAGCGGTTTTCCCACTCTCCCCTTTCGCCCCCACCGGCCAAGCAGCCGCAGCCAGCCATAGCAAACAAAACAACAGGGCGAGCCATGTTCCTCGCCTCATGCGCATTCCCTCCCCCGTTGTCTCCAATTTGTCTACTATATCGTTCGCGCACAACGGGGAATTTCCTGTCTGTCACTTGGGAAAACCGCTCGACAAAACTAGCGGGGCGGCATCCATCAACCGACAATAGCTCTCCTTTTTCTGCATGATGCCTCTTCACACGACAGCAGCCACAACGCGCAACCCAGTCGAACCATCCAGCTACGGCCGACATACCACCATCGCTTCTCTAACCGATGTCCGAATGGATAAGCCGTCCCCATGAAGAAACACGCAGAAGCGCCAAAAGCGCTCCGTGCTCCAACGGGAGACGGTGTCCTTTGTCGCGCTGGAACCATTCAATGACGCGCATTCCATTGGGAAAACGGTGAATGAACAAGCACCAAAGTGTTTCAAAAAATCCAAAATATTACAAATACTTCATACCCTCTATTTTTTGGTAAAACGTCCGTCTCGCCACTGCTTGTTCGTTGTAAGACAGCGATTCATCCAAAAATCGCTGCACCATTTGCGACAGCTCATATTTTTGGCCAAAAAAGCGGCGCTGGCGCACCCGTTTGATTTCATGATTCTGCTGTTTGTTCATGCAGCACTTCTTATACTTTTTCCTACTTCCACACGGGCATGGGTCATTCCAGCCGATCGACATGCGTCATCCTCCTCTCCCATCTTTCTTTTTTCAATATTTCCATCAATAATGTTTAAATTCTACTATGGACAGGATAAACTACTATTATACAAAACGTTTATCCGAAAGGAGACGAGGGCTATGAACCCCGACAATCTTGCTAAACTGATCGACGAATTGTCTGCCATGTTCCATCCGACAGAGCGGGACCGTCCACACGGCAGATGGGTTGAGGCGCCAAAGAGCGCACCCCCCTCCAAACGGCGGCGGTCCAAAACAGCCTACCAGCTGAAAATCACATTAAACGGCATCCGCCCGCCGATTTGGCGGCGCGTCCTTGTTCCCGGACATGCGACATTTCACGAGCTTCATCTCATCATCCAAGAAGCGATGGGATGGGAACAAGCCCATTTATACGAATTCGATTTCGGAAGCGTTCTCATCGGCATCCCTGACGGCTGGGATTCGTTTCAGCTGGAAAAAGAACTGATGGACGCCCGCCGCATCCCATTACAGCAATGGCTGACGGAAGAAAAACAAAAGTTTCTATATATTTACGATTTTGGCGACTACTGGCGCCATACCGTCACTGTTGAAAAGATTGAAACACTCCCAAAACCGTTGGAACGCGCCGCTTGCCTGAAAGGAAAACGGGCGTGCCCTCCCGAGGATTGCGGCGGCGTCTATGGCTACCTGGAGCTGCTGGAAGCGGCGGCGCAAAAAGACTCTCTTGCCGATCCCGAATTGCGCGAGCTGGTAGACTGGATGTACGACATGAAAGGCGAAGATTTTGATCCTGATGCCTTTGACGTCGAGGAAGCGAACGAGCGGCTGGCCTATATCCGATTGTAACGCATGCGAAAGAAGGTATCCGTCATCTCTCAAGGGCACCTTCTTTCGCACCCATCTGTCCTTTGTTGCCTGCTTTGTCCATCGCCTTACAAAAATCCCCGTTCGGCAAACGTCTCCCAGACGAGCTCCTCGAGCTCCTTGCGCAACTCAGCTGCATCGACTCCTTCAAGCAACCCGTCCTTTTTCCATGTTCGGATCGCTTTGTCGATCAAGCGATGGACTTGATCAACGTCCCAGCCCTCGCAATCAAACAACTCCTCAACTTGGTCAAGCCATTCCTCAATCGCACGGTCCAGCTCATCGCCATCCTCCATCCCACCGTCGTCGAACCAGATCTCATCACCGTCATCCCCATCGTCAAAGAGCCACTCATCATCATTCTCGCCCTCATCATCTCCATCATCGAGCAACTCTGTGCGAAATAAAAACAATTCCATCACAGCGGCTTCCACTTCCTCTACAGGAACGCCGTAGTGTTCCGCAACCTTTTCCATATTGACAAATTCTCTTCCAGCCATTTCACTCGCCAAATAACGGAGTGCAGCCGCATACACAGCAGGATTCTTGATGACCGGTTCATCCATTTCGCAATATGCGCGCCAAAGGAACGCAGCCTCGCTGAGCACTAGGGAGGAGGTTGTTTCTTCCTTTTTCTTTAATTCGCGAAAAACATCATCTTGATCTCGATCCCCCCAGTCCTTTTCGCTCAGCAGCTGCCACAACAGCTCATGGACCGCTATTTCAAGCAATTCCGGAAACGACTCGCGCAAAAACACTTCACACGTTTTCATATCCGGATTCCATTCCGCTTGAAGCGCCCGCGCAAGCCGATCCTTCCCGCTCTTTGGAATCGGCAGCACCTTCATGAAGTACGCCCACTCGTCCCCATGCGGAACGAGGCATCCTACTAACACGTCCCCCTCCCTAGCAGACGGAAGCTCCTCCGGCGTCAAAAAACGGACGTACTTTTCTTTTCTGGTCAACAGATCGCGTACAAGGAAACGCCGCTCATCCTCGATATGAATGATCTCGTCAAACGACGGAACCGCCTCGTCCCATCGCTTCAAATGAGTTTGCACTGCTGGACGCCACCGCGTGCGGCGCCGGCTTCTCATATAGGCTGAAAAAATTGTCATCCCTTTGTCATCAACGTGTCTGTGAAAAATCGCCCAGTTCGTCAGCAATAAATTGGCGCTGGTCTCCAGCTCGTTAGGAAGCCCTTGAAATGGAGAACCAGACATCATGAAAGCAAGCTCTTCCTCATATCGCTCTAACGCAAACGAAAACACATCTTGCATACATTTGGCCACTTCACGGTCAATTAGAGATTCTATCGATACTGCTTCTTTCTTCCCACAACAATGCTTGTACGTTTTCCCACTGCCGCATGGACAAAGATTGTTTCGCGATGCCTTCACCATATAGCTACCTACTTTCTTTGTATCATAGTCATTGAACGTTCTCCCCCTCTACGCTAACGCTCGGGCCAGCTAAACACTTTGGGGAGACATTCACGATCAACGTGTGATGGAACTGCTTTCAGCAACACATATCGCAAGCACTTTGGGACTTCCGCCGCTCATGTCGAGAACATCGATTCGCATTCCATTTTTTATGCCTAACCAAAATCCTGGTTCTTCACCAAAAGGTGCCCTTGGCTTTTTCAAAACATGCCATATTTCCTTCTCCAAGGAGAAATCAGCCAATCCATGATTTTCATGCCGGTTGACACTCCGCACTCCTAAAGGTGTAGGATTCTTGGATCATTCGCGTCCTCATCCGTTTCTCGGTAAAACGAGAAAAACCCTGCTTCTCAAGCACACGTTATGGTGATGGACCAAAATCCTAAGAATATGAATGACTCTTACCATTGGGCTTGCCTGCATAATGGAGAATCATAGAGGCCGAGCCGAGAGAAACAAGCGCCCCGTCATTCATCGGGACGCCTACGGCCGGCGAAGCAAACGGGACAACGAGGCAAGCAGGCGCTCTTGAAACGCAGCCCGTTCTTTCTCCACCTTGTCTGGCCACTCTTGCAGCGCCTGAAGCCACGGCTCTACGTACGGAGAGAAAGACGGCGGATATACGCGGGCAAGATCGTCCAGCTTGCCGTTGCGATCGGTCGCGGCGACGATATACATGCCCGGCAACAGATGCGGCTCTGCCCGCTTCGGAATGTCCCATGTCACCGTTCGGTTATGGGCAAGCCAATCCAGCACCGCCTTCCCCTGTTCCACACGCTTGACGCGGAAAAACGAGAAACCGACGGAAAGGGAAATAGGCAAACCAAACAAACGAGCAAGCTGCCAAGCCATCAGTTCCTCATCCCCCTTTCCGTTCTCGCCCCTCCATTCATCCAGCAAAGCAAAGCAATGTTCCAATTCGCTTCTGACCTCTTCCAGCACGGCACCAATAACAGTTCGATGATTCGTTCCATAACGGCGGTCCAGCCAATCGGCCCACTCAAGCAACATATCGAGCGCTCGGCTCACCACTTCCCATGAAAACGAACTCCATCTTGACGGGATTTGATCGACGATGCATTGTTTCCAGTCTTCTTCTCCTACGTCCTCCCACGATGAAAACGTCCGCCCGGTCATATATTCACACACGAGCAAAACCACGGCCCAACACGCCTCTTTGGCCTCTTTTTCTCCGCTCACGATGACTTCGTTATAAAACGCCAATGCGTCATCGGTAAAATACATCCCTTCCCATTCCGCGCGGATCAACAATGTCTCGGTTCTTTCCGGCCCCATCCATTTCATTTTCCATAAGTCCGAAAGACGATGTGATGAGCTAAACGGAGATGGGGGCAATCCATAACGGGAGCGAATGGGATTCACTCCGATGAGCACCGGCAAATTGGCTCGTTCTTGCATGTTAAACAAATGGAATTCATACTCTTTCAGCCACTCATCCACTTCCTGCACACGCCCCTCGCGCGCCATTTCGTGAGGGGTTTTTCCATTCCATTTCTCAAGCGGGGTGTGAAGGGCTTTTTCCATTTGAACATCCAATCCGGCCATCGTTGCCACCCAAGGGGGAGAGTCTGGGTCTGAATCAATATGAAGCGAAACGTTTTCGATCCCTTTTCGGCGCAAAACGGCTTCTGTCCCCCGTTTTCGTTCTTTTGGGGAATACCCAAACGCCTGCAGCAGCGACACGAGCTGTTCGGCCGTCCCTTCCTCCTCGGTAGACAACACGAGACGCGACCGATGAGCGGATAATGACCCGCCTAATTCAAACACATGAATCGGCTTGGGGGAAATCACTCCGACATAATGGTACACATTGGTGCACCATGAACCTTCCACTTTCTCCCCATCGTCATGATCAATGTGAGCGCGTCCGATCGAAGCAAGCTTCCTCATCGCCTCAGCGGCTTCCTGGCATTCGTATTCATACGTCCATCGCGTGCGCTCCTCTTGCACATCGTCCGCCCTCGGAGGATAGCCTGCATCAACGATATCGAGAAAATGTTCAACGGCTACCTTTTCATACGGCCAATCGGTTTGCGTCAACAAGACGCGAATGTTCTCTTCCGCCCGTTCCACGCCCTTCGGATCCACAATCGATGATACACCGCAAACGTAATAGCCGCCGTCAAAGGGCTCCAAAAAGGCAAACATGCCGCCCCAAGGGCGCACAACCTCCAATGTCTCGCAATACGGCATGAGAAGTTTCTCGCCCGTCAACCGGTCGACCGCCACTCCTCCTTCATCATGCAAATCGACAAATTGCACAAGGCGCGGCACAAGTCGAACCCAGCGGTCCAACATTTCCTTGAGCTCCGGAGACAGACGACGCCCTTTTTCCTGTTGAAACCATTCAACGCCGCGCAATCCATTCGGATAACGATTGAGGAAAAAACGCCAAAGCGTCTCAAACACCTTCAACTCTTCACGATGATCCTTTTGTTCGATCATTCGGCGAAATGTACGGTTGACCGCTTCGCGTTCATCATAAGACAGCGATTCATCCAAAAACCGCTGCACCATTTGCGACAGCTCATATTTTTGGTCAAAAAAGCGGCGCTGCCGCACCCGCTTGATTTCACGCTCCTGCTGTTTGTTCATGCAGCACTTCTTATACTTTTTCCCGCTTCCGCACGGGCATAACGCGTTCCGCGGCGTTTCCGCCATATTCGATGCACCTGCTTTCTTTTCCATTTGGGCTTTTCCTACCTACTATTATACCATCATCAATAGACGGTCAACCATCATCGGCTTTCTTTCTATCAAGACGCGCGCACGTCCAAAAGCTCGCGATGTCCTTTCATGCCCGCTCGAGAACAGACGCGTTTTATCACATAGCCCCTCTTTTTTCGACACGCTATCACATGCTATAATTAGATGATAAGGAATGGAACGGAAAGGACGGACCGACATGTTGCAAACAACCGTTTCCAAGCCGCTTTTGAAGCAGGCGGCTGGGGAATTGCTGAAAGAATTGCCGTTTCCTATTTTCCACAATCTCATTCAAAAAGGGCGCGACTTATCAAGAAACGGGTTGGTCTATAACGTCATGGTGATCAACAGCCACGAAGTGGAAGGGGTCGTTTCCGACATCACCCCCCATGATGTCATGCTTGATTTGGCCAACATCACCCGCCGCCATCGCTGCCCATGCGGGACGGACGGGCTATGTCCGCATATTTTGGCGCTGTTTTTTTACGTATACGGCAATGTGTTCGACAGCGGTGAGCTGTTTCGCCTTTGGAAAAAAGGGCAAATCGAAGCGTTGTGGAAAGAGACAGCCGCTCCCCATGAACGGGAGCCGCTCGCTCAAAAAAGGGTGGGGAAACCGACCGCCCTTTCCATCACTCAAAATGAAACCGTCGAAGATTGGCGGGACCAATTTGAGAAACAGTATCAAGACTTTTTCTCGCGCCATCAAAACGGCCAAAACTGGCCGTACCGTTTGGCCTTCCAACTCCTCCCGAAGCTGGGCAAAAACGAAGGGAAGCAAGCCGGCGCCCGTCCGCTGCGGGAGCTTCATGCCGCTCTATTTTTATTGGAGAAGCTTCGGCAGTACGGGGAGGCGCAAGGTTGGAATGAAGGCGGATTCGCCTCTTACGGACAGTTTTCCTGGCAGCAGGACGTCAACTATGTCGCCGACCGTGCCTTTGACGCCCTGGAGCAATTCTCTGCCAAATCACCGCCGCGGTCGCTCAACGCGTTGATTGAACAGACGATTCCGTATGTTCGTGATGTATTGTTTTTGGACGGGTTGCTATCGTCATTCGGCTATGACTTTTACACAACCGCGTGGGAGTTGTTGTTCACCAAGCCAGCATGGCGGCAGGAAGAACGAATGGAATTGCTTCGGCTCGCCAATGAATACGGCAAGTCCCGCGCCGCCATGGCGGCGGCCCATCTTTCCTTTTTGCTTGGCGAAGATGACGAAGCCATGGCTCTGTACCGCGCGTTTCCCCATCAGGCAGGCTTGTTTTTGATTGAATGGATCGGGCGATTCATCACCAACGGCCTCGTCAAGCGGTTTGAATCCGTTTGGGAAAAAGCGAAGGACGATTGGCCGCTTTATCTTTCCCACATGTCCGACCTCGCCCGGGGAAGTTTTTTGGACGAAGCGGTTCATTTGTTTGAAATGTATGCCCGCCAACGAAACCGACCGGATGCATGGGAAGATTTTTTGCAACGCAGTCTTCCATACAGCGTCAACTATTATACCAACTTTTTGTATCGGCAAGGGCGATACCGAGAAGTCGTTGACCTGTTTTTATGGGCGAACATCACCGCCGATGAATTGCATCCACAGCTGCTTAAAACATTGCAAGCGCGCAATCCAGAACTCGTGATGCCGTTATATCATCGGGCCGTGATGAGGCGGCTGGAAGAAAAAAACCGGGCGAGCTACCAAAGGGCGGTCCGCCATTTGAAAACGCTGCGGACCCACTACCGTTCGATGAAGCGGCTCGACCAATGGGAAGCCTATCTCGAGCAACTGCTCGCCAAAACGGCGCGCATGCGCGCGTTTCATGAAGAATTGAAGAAAGGAAAATTGCTCTCATGAACGTGTTGCAGACGATTCGGCTTTCGTGCAAGTGGGACGAAGAAGATCAATGCTTCGAACTCTCAAGCTCCACGCCTGTCTCGTCATGGGCGTCGACTTTGTTCGCTTGGCACGAAGAGACGTTTTACGGCACCTTGCTCGATATCGACCATGACGGTGAAAACGGGATCGTGCGGCTGTCGCCATGGCAGGCGCTCACCCTGTTCGCTTTGCGTCCGCCCTCGCGCTTTTCCGCCATTGAATGGGCAGACGAGTTCACCGCCCGATTGGAAGAGTGGGCGAAGCACATTTGGAACGGTTTGCGCGAACGCCGCTTCCTTCCAGATGTTTCCTTGTGGAAAAGCACAGGCGGCGCATGGAGCGAAGCAGGACGCACCCGCTGGCGCGGCGCGGATGACGATCCCGATCCGTTCGTCGCCACATGGCGGTCGCTTGCGGTCGCCGACTGGCTCTCACGCGACCCGGAACTTCGCGGCATTTGGGGCGAAATCGTTCGCACTTATCCATTGATCGCCTCCCCCAGCGGCCAATGGACCGGAACGGAAGACGACTGGCTCGAACAAATCGGATGGCTCGGCGACCGGCCGCCGTTTGTCGTCGGACTGCGCCTTGTCGAGCCGTCCGAGGAAGGCGACGTATGGACGCTTGAAGCGGTGCTAATCGCCGTCGACGACAGCGTCATCGCACCCGCAAGCGACATTCCGCGCGCTTGGCGCCCATATGAATCATCGGTCTCCCGGGCCATCCGCCGCATTCATGTGATCGTGCCGTGGCTTGGCGATGAAAATGAGTCTTTGCTTCATGAACTGTCTGACGAACAAGCGTGGCGCTTTTTGTCCGAAGACAGCTTAAAGCTGACGGAAGCGGGCGTGCGCCTGCTGCTTCCCGACTGGTGGCACGATATCCGCCAGGCGCAGCTGTCGATCAAAGCGAAGCTGTCGCCTTCCGTCAACGCGGAATCATTATTCGGCCTTGAGCGCCTCGCGGACTTTGACTGGAGGGTGGCGACCAACGGGATTGAGCTGACAGAAGAGGAGTTTGCCGCTTTGGCGGAACAAAAGCGGCGCCTCATCCGCCTGCGCGGCCAATGGCTCATTCTCGATCCCGCCCTTGTCCGCCGCGCACAGGCGCTCATGGAAAAGGCGAAAAAAGAAGGCGTGCCGATCCACGACATCGTGGCGCAAACGCTGCTTTCGGAAGCAGAGGAGCGCGAAGAGGCAGCGGACGAATCGATCCCGATCCACATTGACGTCCACGACCAATTCCGGGCGTTTATCCGCCAGCTCCAGCAGCTTGATGGATTGCCGAAAGCGAATGTGCCGCCGTCTTTTCACGGCACGCTCCGCCCGTATCAGCAGCGCGGCGTCGACTGGCTCGTCTTTTTGCGCCGATTCGGCTTTGGCGCCTGCTTGGCCGATGACATGGGGCTTGGCAAAACGGTGCAACTGCTCGCCTATTTGACCTATGTAAAAGAAATGGAGCGGCCGGACACGCCGGCCTTGCTCATCTGCCCGACCAGCGTGATCGGCAACTGGCAAAAGGAATGCGCCCGCTTCACCCCAGACTTGCGCGTCTACGTGCACCATGGACCGAACCGGGCGAAAAACGATGCGTTCGTGCAAACGGCAGGCGAGGCCGATCTCGTCATTACGTCTTACAACCTTGCTCATTTGGACCAAGACGATTTAAAACAGATGCACTGGCACGTCATTTGCTTGGATGAAGCGCAAAACATTAAAAACGCGCAAACGAAACAAGCGCGCGCCATCCGCCGCTTGAGCGGAAAACATAAAATCGCCTTATCCGGCACGCCGGTTGAAAACCGTCTCGGCGAACTTTGGAGCATCTTCCACTTCCTCAACCCCGGCTATCTCGGCAGCCGTGCGGAGTTTGAGCGGCGCTTTGCCGGGCCGATTGAAAAAGAAGGAGATGCCCATAAAAAAGCGGCGCTGCAGACGCTCATCCGCCCATTTCTCTTGCGGCGGACGAAAACGGATGAAGCGGTTGCGCTCAACTTGCCGGATAAGCTTGAACAAAAAGAATATTGCCCGCTCACGGCCGAACAGGCTGCCTTGTACGAGCAGCTCGTCAACGACACACTCGAACGGGCAAAGGAAGCCAGTCCGTTTGCGCGGCGCGGCTTGATTTTGCAAATGCTAAACGGTGTTAAGCAAATTTGCGACCATCCGGCGCTGTATTTGAAAGAACGCCGACCCCGCCAGCTCGTCGAACGGTCGCACAAACTCGAAAAGCTCATCGAACTGATCGAGCAAATTCGCGCCAACGACGAATCGTGCCTCATCTTCACGCAATATGTGCGAATGGGCGAGATGATCCAAGAACTGCTTTCCGACTTGTTTGATGAGCGGGTGTTGTTTTTGCACGGAGGCGTCCCAAAACAAACGCGCGACCGGATGGTGGATGAGTTCCAAGCGAAAAAAGCGCCGATTTTCCTTTTATCGCTCAAAGCCGGCGGCACCGGGCTCAACTTAACAGCGGCCAACCACGTCATCCATTTCGACCGCTGGTGGAACCCGGCCGTCGAGAACCAGGCGACCGACCGCGCCTACCGCATCGGGCAAACGAAATTCGTCCACGTCCATAAGCTGATCACAACCGGGACGATTGAAGAAAAAATTGACGAGATGCTCGAACAAAAGCAAGCGCTCGCTGATGTGATCACCGAAGGCGAGGCGTGGATCACCGAACTGTCCGATGACGAACTGCGAGACTTGCTCGCCTTATCAGCCGCGGCGAAAGGAGGCGCTTAAGCATGGCGGGAGAAAAGCCAAAGCGCAAGAAAAAAACGGCGGAAAACCCGTGGGAAAAGCTGCTGAAGCGAATGGAGGAGAAAGTGAAAGAGCGGGAAAAGCGGCAAAAGCAACCGTAAAGGAGCATCACGCGGGCGATGAACGTCGCCCCGATCCCGTTGGACACAGAAAAGATCCATGAGCAACCTTTGCCCTTCACCTGGGCATGAAAATGCCCCATCAAGACGCGTGCATTTTCACGGAAACAGCGTGGGAAGAATCCCACGCTGTTCGCTTTTAAGCAGTCCTTTCGAAGACCGTTGAAAAACGACGGATTTGTTCGATTTGGGAGAAGCCGAAAGGGGTCACGCGACGGTGTTGCAAAGTTTTGAACTGAAGAAACGCTGTGAGGAAGCAACATTTCCTCTTTCATCACGATAATGCAAACAAACAAGGTTGAACATCCGCCTGCTCATATAGCCGTTCCTCATTGAGCACATACACCGTCACCGAACAAGTCACGTTTATGCCAAACCGAAGTCCTTCGCACAAGGCAAGAAACCGGCCAAATGCAAAAAAGGACCGGCCGCCAACCTTCCTCATCAAGAGAAGGTCTGTCGCACCGATCCTTTCGCTAAACGGAAGCATACATCCGATCGAGCTCTTGCGCTTCGTATTTCGCAAACGGGTCGATGAGCGAAATTTTTTGCGCTTCCGCATCGCCGACGCCGGCGTACAGCTCGGCGGTGCCGTCGCCTTTGCGGATGAGCCCGCCGCTGAAGACAACGTTCGCCAAATCCGGCCGTTTCGCCGGCCCGTCTAAAAAGTGGGAGCGAAGCGCAAGCAATTCCAGCTCCGAACGCTCCATCGTCTCGGGGTTCAACACGAACACCATCGGGTAGTAATGGCGGTTGCCTTGCTCGTCAAAGCAAGCGATATGGCCGAGCGCCCCAACAAGCCCGTTTGCAAGCAAATGCGCCTCGTTCACGCCGCCCCATTCTTCATCCGTAAATTGGGCATCCAAAATCGGCGCTGCCTCGATCACGTCCGGCGTCAACTCATCGAGCGAGAAAATGCGGGTGAAACCGATTTTCCCGCGGCCGCCTTTTTCCCCTTGCGGTCGGGTAAACACGCCGATCGAGCCATCTTTCAACTCGACGAGGCGAATGTCTTTCATCCCATCCGGCCCTTCGGCGAACTTTTCTAAGCGGCGAATGTTCGGTCCACGGTAAAAGACCGTCCGCCAGCTATGCTCGCCAACAAACACCGGATGCGGAAACGTCTCCACGCCGCCAAACACAAGCTGACCGTGAATGCGCGACACGAACGGGTCTTGCAAGGCGAACACCGGCGCCCCTTCACGAGGGACCCAAACGCCGTCACGCTCGACGAAAAAGTACACTTCCGACTGCTCGCTGTCGCGCGCCTCGACGCGCCCAGCGATCACCCATTCTCCTTCATCCACAAACGGTGCGGAAATATTATAAACGTCTCGGTCCCCAACACCCGCAAAGCGGAGTTTTTCCGGCTCAAACGGCTGTGGGGCCAGGCGGAATTCATCGACTAATACTTGACATGTCTTCAATGTTGGCGATTGGAATAACATGATCATCCCTCCAGGCGTTGCCAAAAACGCCGTATGCATCGCTTTTGGCCATTTTCCCTGAACAGGTTCGAACAGGAAACGCTCTCCAACTTCCTTTCATGCCAGTCCAATCAATCGGACATGGATGGCTGCGCCACCTCCTAGGCTAGGCAAGGAAGTCAATGAAACTGGTTTGTGTGTTATATTATAATATGATATGAAGGATTGTGAAACACGTTATTCTTTGCCAAAAAAAGAAGGGCCAAGCGTCTGTCAAGGCCCTTTTTTTCTTAATTTTTATTTAATATGAATCAACCATTTGGATAAATGACTCGTCGATATCAACGACCACAAATTCCACATCCTCAACCGGCGCGAGCACCTCGCGAAATAACCTAGCCACTCTCGCTTTGTCAAGCCGGCCGACTCCGGTTCCCAAGGCCGGCAGCGCCACCTTCTTGATCCCGTGCTCCCGACAGTGCGCGACAAGCCGCTCAAGACACGACCGGACGATCTCATACGACGTTGCTCCAGCCGGCTGCTTCATCGTCACAAGATGAATCACACCCCGAAACGGCAACGAGCCTGCCCCTGTCACGTACAAATCGCCTGGCTGTGGATCTTGCGCTTGACAGACGCGGATCGCTTCCTCTTCAATCACGCGCCCGCCTGCCCGACGGATCGCCGCTGCCACCCCGCCGCCCATCGGTCCGATGCCGTTGGCGGCATTGCAAATGTACTCGACCCCTTCAACCTTCGTCAAATCGCCGACCATCGCAGAAATCACCGTTCATCCCTCCTGGCTTCGCCTCTCGGCTATTTTGCGCAAAAAATCACAAAGGACAACGGCATGGTTATGTCGTTCATTTTTTGCTGCATACAACAGCGTCACCACTCCGGAAAGCAACAACAGCTCATCCACAAGCTCCTGCTTCGTTTCCTCTGTTTCCAACTCCCGCTCATATGCCCGCGCAAACTCGGCAAACCGCTCTGGCCGATGGCCAAACCATTGCCGCAGCGCTGGACTCGGGGCAATCTCTTTCATCCAGCGGTCGATGCGCGACTCGGCCTTTGACACCCCGCGCGGCCAAAGGCGGTCGACGAGAATGCGGATGCCGTCATCCTGTCCGATTGGGGTATGACTCCGTTTTAGCCTGTAATAACCCATACCGGTCGCCTCTTTCCTGCCCTATACGTTTACCTCGTCCCACTTGGCTTTTACCACTAATGTCCCACCCGTTCTCCTCAACATTTTTTCCAGCTTCATCAAATAAGTCGATTTCAAAGCAGGCGTTCTCACACGGGTAGTCACGATTCTCCCTTCGAATCGATATCCAGGCAGCCATTTCCCTAACTGTTCGATTGTTCGGGCGATCTGGTGTACAGCTTGCTTAAGGTCAGACCCTTTTAGTTCGATGAAAAATGCCCGATCTCCTTCGATCACTAAAAATAAAAAGTCGCATTTTACCCCCTCTTTAATCAAACAACCGTCTACACGGTACAGGGCCACCCTCTTTTCCCTCTCATTGACAAAACGAACCCCTCTCCCGTTTTCCTCAACAACTGCTAGTTTTCGACGGTCGCAATAGTGTAAACAACTTTCCCAACCTACAACCGCCATGTTTACTCCCCCGCTTCCTCTGCCTCCATGAGTTCATCAAGTACGCGGTTGATCGCAGATGATGCTTCATCGATCGCTTCGGCCTGTATGAACTGTAATTCATTATCAATAATGCTTCGATAATGGAATTTCCCTCCTTCACTCTCTAGCATGTAGGCCTTTAACCGCTCTGGAGAAAGGCGCAGCTTTCGGTCCACAATTGGATGCACACGTTGATCCAGTTTGTTTCCGATTTTGGCAGCGTACAAATAAATATTAAAAGCAGACAAAATGTACGGGCTATGAGTCGTAATCACGAGCGTACTATTCGTCACATTCAGCAACAACGCAAATAAGGCAACCATTTCTTTTTGTGCGTTCGGATATAAGTGTGCCTCGGGTTCTTCAATCACCATAAACACTCGCTGCCGTTCCAGAATGATTGTAAATATCAGCAGCAAAATCCAAACGACTTCCTGTTGTCCAGAAGATGAAAATTTCAGTTTTGTATACTCTCTTTCATTAAAAAAAATCCTTTCCCCATAATCAGAGAACATGTATTTCCCTTTCATCACGCCTTCGATCATCTTGATGGCCAGTCGGATTGCCTCAAAGTCAATTTTTTCTGTCGAGAATTTTTTTCGATCTTCGATGATTTCCTCAAACGAATGCGAAAACATCTTCTTTAGTAGATTAATTCGCTCGATAAACTGTTCTGTCAACACATCGAGTTGCTGCGGGTTAATATCCTGAAGCTGATCCGACAATGTGGCAACTAAACTCCTCCCTGCAGGGATAAAAATGGGTGTTTTGGAATCGCCGAATACCTCAGTGATCGCTGCTTTGACCTTTTCTAACACATTTTGTTGACGCACTTTCCACGAGGAGACATTCCAAAAATCATCCAACTGTTGTTCTTCATATTGCATTTCCTTTTTCATCTGCACAACATGTTTAAAATTTTCCTGAATCTCCCGTTTTAGCGGATCGCTGAAATGGATTTGTACATAACCGTCCTTTAAATCAAGACGGACAAACTTTTCAACATCATACTCATAACGAATATGAAACGGTTTCATATGTTTGGTTGTGCCAAAGTACCCAACAAATTTTCTCCGAAGACGTTTATTGAACTCAAAAAATGGGTTGTTTTCTTCCGTTTGACGTACTGAAAGCAAATAGTTTACCCATTCATCAGGAATCGATTGAAAGAAAAAAATCAATTTGCTGATCGTACTTTTTCCGCTCGCTTGGGGGCCAATCAAAACGGTAACATCCGTGATCTCCTCATCAAACAGCTTCACAGGACCAAAATGTTCAATCCGTATGCGCGCCACATCCTACCCTCCTTTTTTGTCTTCATCTTCTGAAAAATTTGATTAGTTGTTCTTCGATCCCTTCGCCTCTGCCACCACCCGCTCCAAAAACGAAAGCAAGTCATCCCGCAGCTCCTCGTTTTGCAAGGCAAACTCAATCGTCGTTTCGATAAAGCCGAGCTTTTCGCCGACATCGTACCGCTTTCCTTCAAATTCATAGGCAAACACGCGCTGAATTTCATTCAACCGCCCGATCGCATCGGTGAGCTGAATCTCCCCGCCTGCGCCGGCTTCCTGTTTCTCTAAAAACAAGAAAATTTCCGGCGTCAACACGTAGCGGCCGACGATCGCCAAGTTCGACGGCGCTGTGCCCGGAGCTGGTTTTTCCACGAAGCGGCGCACTTGGTAGCGCCGGCCTTGCTGCTCGAGCGGGTCGATGATCCCGTAGCGATGCGTTTCTTCCTCCGGCACGCGCTTGACACCAATCACCGAGCTGAACGTTTGTTCATACTGCTCAATGAGCTGTTTTAAACAAGGCTTTTCCGCCTGGACGATATCATCGCCCAACAACACCGCAAACGGCTCGTCTCCAATGAAATTGCGCGCGCACCAAACCGCATGCCCGAGCCCTTTCGGCTCTTTTTGGCGAATGTAGTGGATGTCCACCTTCGACGGCTCTTTCACTTTCTCAAGCAGATCCAGCTTCCCTTTTTGCTTGAGCATCTGTTCCAGCTCAAACGCGTAGTCAAAATGATCCTCAATCGCCCGCTTCCCTTTCCCGGTGACGATGATGATGTCCTCAATGCCTGAGGCGATGGCTTCTTCGACAATATATTGAATCGTCGGCTTATCAACGATCGGAAGCATCTCCTTCGGCATTGCCTTCGTCGCCGGCAGAAACCGCGTCCCAAGCCCGGCCGCCGGAATGATCGCTTTGCGTACTTTTTTCATCTCCGATGGTTCCTCCTCTATCCGATGATCATCTGTTCTTTCGAGTCATGGCCAGTGTCTTTCATTGCCCAGCCGCAAACCGCTCTGCCGACCTGACCGATGAATCGGCGTTGTTTTTATTATACCAAATCCTGTTGAACGGAAAACAAACGAAACGACGCAATGAGCGTTGAACGCTCTCCCACCTGCGCTCACGGTATGTTCGCGGCAAACCAAAAAAGAAACGCCCGGCCATCCAGGCGTTTCCGTTCTTACACCGCAACGTGCGGGCAACTTCGCTTTCATACTTTCACAAGCGAATCCAAAATCTCGTCCAGCTTCAGCTCGACGCACGCCATCGACGTATCGGCGGCGCCGTAATACATTTTCACAACATCGCCGTCAACAAGCGCCCCGCATGAGAACACGACGCGGCCGAAAAAGCCGTTCACCTCATAATCCGCTTCCGGCTCAACAAGCGGCCGCTCCGAGCGGGCGATAACTTTTGCCGGGTCGTTCAAATCGAGCAGCACCGCCCCCATGCAATAGCGGTGGTCATCCGACGCCCCGTGGTACAACTCGAGCCAGCCGTGCTCCGTTTTGATCGGCACCGCCCCGCCGCCGATGCGGGCGCTGTCCCACTTTCCTTCGCGCAGACCGAACAAAAAGCGGTGATTCCCCCAATGAAGCAGATTCTCCGACTCCGCGATCCACACCTCGGGGCGGCCGTTGCTTCGCGGCACTGGGCGATGAAGAGCGTAATATTTGCCGTTGATCTTCTCCGGAAAAATGAGCACATCTTTATTTTCCGGAGCGAAAATCATGCCGTGGTGCGTCACCGTCCGGAAATCCGTTGTGGACACCATCGCCTCGCCGACTCCTTTTGGTGAGACGGCGCTGAAATAAATGTAATACGTGCCGTCAATGTACGTAATGCGCGGATCTTCAATACCAAATGTCTCGAGCTCATTCGATGGATAGACGAACGGGCGGTCGTCGATCGTAAACCGCCGCCCGTCTTGACTCCGGGCGAGGCGCAAATAGGAGAGCGACGTCAAATACAAAAACCGCTCCGCCCCCGCCTCTTTGATCACCCGAGGATCGGAAAAATCATAGCGCGGATCGTCTTTGCGAAATTCGTAAACATCGACCTTCCCCGTCTCTGGGTTCCATACCGGTGCTTTCACGATGTTCGGGTCATCCGACATCGGCCGCTCCGCCACCCGAAGCAGCAGCAACACCTCCCCTTGGAACGTCGCCACCCCGGCGTTAAACGCCCCGATCACTTCAAACCCGTCGTGATACGGCGGCACATCGTTCGGCGTAATGAGCGGGTTCTCTTCATAGCGGTAAAGGTGCATCGTCACCCCTGCCTTTCGTATTTCGTAAATGGATCCACGATCGTGAGTTTTTGCGCTTCTGCGTCACTTGTTCCAGCGTAAAAATCGGCCGTGCCGTCCCCGTTGCGAATCAATCCGCCGCTAAACACGACATCCGCCAAATCCGGACGCTTCGCCGGGCCATCGAGGAAATGGGCTCTTGTGGCGATCAACTCCATGTCCGACGCTTCCCCCGTATCCGGATTGAACGCAAACACCATCGGATAATAGTGGCGGTTCCGCTCGTGATCGAAACAAGCGATATGGCCCAAGACACCGACGAGCCCATTGTCAAGCAAATGCACTTCGTTGGCGCCTCCCCATTCTTCATCGGCAAATTGGCCGTCAATCAATGGGGCATTCTCAATCGCCTCCACCGTCAACTCATCGAGCGCACCGATGCGGGTGAAGCCGATTTTTCCGCGTCCGCCTTTTGCCCCTTGCGGACGGGTGAAGACCCCAACCGACCCATCCCGCAGCTCGACAAGACGAATGTCTTTCATCCCGTCGGGACCGGTGAAAAAATGCGCCAATTCCTTGATCGTGTTTCCGCGGTACAACACCGTCCGCCAATACAACTTCCCGTGAAGCACGGGATGCGGAAACGTCTCCACCCCCCCAAACACAAGATGCCCGTGCACCCGCGAAACAAACGGATCCTGCAAGGCAAACACCGGCGCCCCTTCCCGCGGCACCCATGTCCCTTCACGCTCGACGAAAAAGTAGACTTCTGATTGCTCGCTGTCTCTTGCCTCCACCCGTCCGGCAATGACCCACTCGCCATCGTCTTCAAACGGCGCGGAAATGTTGTACACATCCCGCCCCCCAACGCCGGCAAACACGAGTTTCTCCACCTTGAGCGGCTGAGGAGCACGCTGAAATTCCTCAAGCAGCGTCTGGCAAGTCTTCATGGTCGGCGTCCTTGTCTGCATCACGTCTCTCCCTGCTCCCTCTTCCGATTATGATGTTTTTATTATTTTAATATGAACTGCATGCCTTCTGTGACATACTCCCACCACCTACGCTTCGCTTAGAGGTGGGGGCTTCTCGGGTAATCCCATCTCATGATGGGAAGTTGACCGAGCGATCNCCTACGCTTCGCTTAGAGGTGGGGGCTTCTCGGGTAATCCCATCTCATGATGGGAAGTTGACCGAGCGATCCCCGTGTGCCCCACGGTTCGAGGACAAATTAGACGATCGCCAATCGTTTCATGCCCTCATGTTTGATATTGATGGCCGCATTGACGTCCCTGTCGCTCTCGAATCCACATTCACAGCGGAATGTCCGTTCAGAAAGCGATAGAGACTCCTTGACTCGACCGCAGCACGAACACGTTTTGGACGAGGGGAACCATTTGTCGATTTTGATCAGCTTCTTCCCCTGTTCGGCCAGCTTGTACTGAAGGAAAGTGGTGAACATGCCCCAGCCGTTGTCATGAACGCCTTGACCGAAATGGAGGGCTTGTGACATCCCTTTCATGTTGAGGTCTTCGATGACCACGCAATCATACCGTTTCGCTAATTTGTGCGACTCCTTATGCAGAAAGTCCTTGCGCTGGTTGGCAATTTTCTCATGCAGCTTCGCTACTTTCAGACGCTGTTTGTGCCAACGATTCGAGCCTTTCTTTTTACGAGACAATTTACGCTGTTCTTTCGCTAATGTTTCCAATGCTTTGCGATAGAATCGAGGATAATTGGCTCTCTTACCCTCGCTATCGACATACAGCGTACTCATGGAAAAGTCAAGCCCAACAACCGTTTGTACTTCTTTTAGGGCAGGTTGATGTTCGTACTCTGTGAGAATAGAAATATAGTATTTTCCTGTTTTGGTTTTCGTGATCGTACAAGACTTGATGATATGGTGGGCAGGAATCTCCCGGTGTTGCTTGAACTTGATCCATTTCAGTTTGGGCAGCTTGATATAGCCATCTGAAAGCTTGATGTTGCCATTTACCATATTTGTGGTGTACGACTGTTTCGCCTTGCGGTTTTTGAACTTGGGAAATCCAGCGCGGCCAGAAAAGAAGTGTTGAAACGCTTTCTGCAAATTTAGTTGAGCATTTGCCAGCGCAAGGCTGTCCACTTCTTTTAGCCAAGGAAACTCCTTTTTGTACTTGGCAGGGGTCGGAAATGTTTGCTGTTTCAAGGATTCTTGATCGTCCTTGAACTTTTCAAACATTTGTATGCGTTCTTCAAGCATTTTGTTATACACAAAACGGACACAACCGAAGGTTTTGGCGAGCAATTCTTCTTGTTCTTTTGTTGGGTATAGACGGAACTGATAGGCTTTGTTTGCCATATCGACACCACATCACTTCATACCTTGATTTTCGATATATTTTTTGATTACTTCAATGGGCGCACCACCCGTTGTAAGCAGGCAAAAGCTTCTTGACCAAAAATCTTCTTTCCACAGTTTTCTTTTCACTTGCGGAAAATGCTTTTTGATCAGTCGAGAACTTGCACTTTTATAGGCATTGATGAACTTGGATAATTCACTATTTGGATGTGCTTTGAACAAAATATGCACATGGTCCATATCGTGATTCCATTCGACCAAGGAAATATTGTAATTTTTACCCAATCTCACAAACATATCTTTTGCATAGTCAGATATGGTATCATCAATCACTTGTCTGCGATATTTTACAACCAGCACAAGATGATAATACAATAGGAACACTGAATGGTTATTATTGTCTAATTTCATTGATACAACAGCCTTTCATTTTCTAAAACTGATGATATCATAACACACAAAAAAGAGGCAATTTTAGGCTATACCTAACCGAAATTCATCTCCCACTTTCACTTCGTTTAGAAGTGGGAGACTTCTTTAGGAAAGATGTTAAACAAAGGCATTGCGGATGACCGCAGTGCCTTTTTGATTGAAAAACATATAATTTAATTTTTATATGTTTATGCTATGATATTCTCGTATTGACGGAACCATATTCAAGACATGGGGAAGGGGTGGGAAAACATGGATCATCTCCAGGAGATAGCGGAACAGTTCAAGCTATTGGGCGACAGGACGCGTCTTGCGATCCTGGCGCTGTTGAAAGAACGGGACCTGTGCGTTTGTGAGATGGTAGACGCGCTGAACTTATCCCAGCCGAACGTGAGTCAACACCTGCGAAAACTGAAAGCAGGAGGGCTGGTGCATGAGACGCGCAAAGGGAAATGGGTGTACTATTCCTTGAATGTGGAAGATAAAAAGCATGTGAAAGCGGTTCTCGAGTATCTTCCTTCTTTAAAGGAAAAAATCCTGTCTTTGCCAAATCGGATTTGCGAATAACGTGGAGGGACTTATGACTGCCATCGTTGTTCTGATCTTTTTGCTTACTTTGATTTTCGTCATCTGGCAGCCCAAAGGGCTCAGCATCGGCTGGACGGCTACCGGCGGCGCTCTTCTGGCATTGGCATTTGGCGTGGTCACGTTGGCGGATGTGGTTACGGTAACCGGAATTGTCTGGAATGCCACCCTGGCGTTCATCGGGATCATCATCATTTCGCTGGTGCTGGATGAAATCGGCTTCTTCGAATGGGCAGCCCTGCATATGGCCCGCATGGCAAAAGGGAATGGCAAGAGGATGTTTGTCTATATCATTTTGCTGGGTGCCGCGGTGTCGGCATTCTTTGCCAATGATGGGGCCGCCTTGATCATCACGCCGATTGTCCTCGCGATGGTTCGTGCGCTGAAGTTTGAGGAGCGGATGATTCTGCCGTTCATTATGGCAAGCGGTTTTATCGCGGATACGGCTTCCTTGCCGCTGGTGATCAGCAATCTCTCCAATATTATTTCTGCGGATTATTTTGGCATTGGTTTTGCGGAGTACGCCAGCCGCATGATCATACCCAATTTCTTTTCGATTCTGGCCAGTTTGATGGTACTGTACCTGTATTACCGAAAACAGATCCCGAAGATTTACGATCTCACGCAGTTGAAAGAGCCGCAGGAGGTCATTAAAGACCGCCGGATGTTTCGATTGTCTTGGGTGATCTTGGGTCTCTTGATGCTGGCTTATTTCATGAGTGAATTCCTTTCCATTCCCGTATCGTTGATCGTAGGAATGGCTGCGATTGCTTTTCTTCTAGCCGCCCGCTGTAGTCCGGCGTTGGATACGAAAAAGATGATCAAAGACGCGCCATGGACCATCGTTATCTTTTCCATTGGGATGTATGTGGTGGTCTATGGGCTGCGAAACGTAGGGCTGACGGCCGTTCTTGCCGAGATCATCCAAACTGTGGCCGACTGGGGATTGTATGCGGCGGCGCTCGGTACTGGCTTGATTGCCGCCATCCTGTCTTCCGTCATGAACAATCTGCCGACGGTGATGATTGATGCACTGGCAATTCACGACACCCAAACGCAAGGCATCATCAGAGAAGCCCTCGTGTACGCCAATGTGATCGGGACCGATCTGGGACCCAAAATGACACCGATCGGATCGCTGGCCACTTTGCTTTGGCTTCATGTCCTGTCTCGTAAAGGCGTTACCATCACCTGAGGGGTATTACTGCAAAGTGGGCATCATCCTGACGATTCCGACGCTGATTTTCACACTCGCTGGGCTATCCTGGTGGCTGCACTTTATCCATACGAACGCTGGTGATGTCTGGCTTTCGATTGCGGCAATCTGTGCCGGTGTTGCTGCTTCCGCGTTCATCATCCATGCAATCCAGGATTTGAAACAAAGAAAGGATCCATTAAGGAGAGGGCAAACATGAGCAAAAAACCCTTGGTCTATTTTCTGTGCACGGGAAATTCCTGCAGAAGCCAAATGGCGGAAGGATTTCTAGAAGCTTTGGGCGGTGACCGATACGAAGTCAAAAGCGCCGGTCTTGAGGCGCACGGTCTGAATCCTCGAGCAGTGGAAATCATGAAAGAAGCCGGTGTCGACATTTCAGGGCAGACTTCTGACGTCATCGATCCGGAAATTTTGAACCGGGCCGATTATGTGATTACGTTGTGCGGTCATGCAGACGAACACTGTCCGGCAATTACAAACAAAAATGTCGTCAAATGGCGCTGGGGCTTTGACGATCCGGCCAAAGCCACGGGAACCGAAGAGGAAATTATGAATCAATTTCGTGCCGTGCGAGACGCGATCAAGGCCCGGATCCAGCAATTCCTTGAGACAGGCAGGTAAAGCTGTGTCAACGAAGTAAAAATACTGACCACAAAAGTAGGCAGTTACAAGAAGGTAGGCACGCCCTTCGTAAAAAATGCCTGCCTTTTTTTCAGATCAGATGAACCAAATGAACAATCTGAAAAACAATAATTACCATAATATACTTAACTTGGGATCGGGAAAATGTTATTATGTTTTTAAATATTGGGGGGATTGGCTTTGGCAAATAAAAAAACCGGAAAAAACTCGTTTTTTCTTGGTTGTTTTATCACCATTCTTGCACCAGTCATTTTATTTGTACTGTATGTTATTTACACCTATAGTACAATTCCTAGTTTTCCTAAGGGTGAATTTCTATTTGCATCCAATTCTCCTAATGGAACCTACACAATAAAAATTTACAGGACGAATGGAGGAGCAACGACTTCTTACGCTATAAGAGGGCAACTCATTCATAACCAAACGAAGAGAAGAAAAAATATTTATTTTGAGTATAGGGCTTGGGATGCTGAAGTTACATGGGAAAACGAGCATACGGTTGTCATCAACGGGAAAAGATTAAACGTGCGAAAGGATATCTATGACTGGAGAAAAGAAAAATGATTTTGTCTCAGTGTTGTTTGCATGGAAAACCATGAATAGAGGGGTAGGGGCCGGATTTTTGCGGTTGAGTAGAAAGGAGTCGATGTGATTTTGAATGGAAAATTCATCTTATTTTTAGGTTTATTTTCAGTAGCTTTCTTAATCGTAGGTTGTCAAAATTCAACAACAAATTCAAAAACAACTGAGATAATATCCTTGTCGGAGATCGAAGAAAAGGTAATTGAAAAGTACCTTCTTGAAGAAGTGATGGATTCAAATTATTGCGGAGAAATATTTGCTGCATATGAAATATTGGGGACTGATGAAATTGTCAGTGAAGTATATCTTTGGGCGTTAATTCAAGAATATTATAATAAAGGAGAAGTAATAGAAAAAGGAAGTGGGATGTCCGATCCAATCGTATTACATGTAGAAAAAAATAAAGGTTCATTGAAAGTTTTAGGTCATACGTTACTTCGTGATGGTAGTTATTACCTCAAAGATATTAAAGAATTGTTTCCTACTAACATACAGGATAAAATTTTGAATTATCCATCAAATTACATTAGCCAACTAATAGAATAAGTGGAAAACAAAGTAAAATAAAAATATTAAACTATCGGGTGCGGTTAATTAAAGCAGGTATGGAGGTATTCAATAATGGCTTATAATTGGGTAACGTGCCCATCTGATATAAGAAATTTTGTTTTTCGTATTTTAAGTGAGACTAAAGAAATAGTAAAGCAAGATTTTATTGGTTTTTACATTCACGGTTCTTTAGCAATGGGAGGCTTTAATCCGAATAGTAGTGATATTGATATTTTGGTTATTACGAGTAAATCAATGACAATAGAAAACAAAAGGAAATTAGCAAAATTATTTCTATCTTGTTCAAATAATCCATTTCCAGTTGAAATAAGTTTTCTGAACGAAGAACAATTAAAGAATTGGAGACATCCTTGCCCGTTTGATTTTCATTACAGTGAATTTTGGAGGGAACGTTATGAGGATGATTTGGTAACAGGGTCATATCAATATTTAAACGGAGATATTAAGACTGATGCTGACTTAGCTGCACATTTGACCATAACAACTAATCGAGGAGTTTGTGTAGAAGGAAAACCTATAGAGGAGGTTTTCCCTTCGATTCCACGTTCGCATTATATATCTTCAATTATGGGGGATTTCCAAGATTGTTTGGAAAATATCGAAGAGGACCCTATTTATTGTACGTTAAATTTAATTAGAGTTTTTTGGTATCTAAAAGAAGGAATTATTTCTTCAAAGCTAGAAGCAGGTAACTGGGCACTATTAACATTTCCAAGAGAAATAAAAAATACCATAAAAAAAGTGGTTAATAGTTATGCGAATGAACATGATACTTATGATTTTGAGAGAGATGAACTTTTGATATTAAAAAATTATATTTCGAGTAATGTCCAAGAGTTATTAAGCTAACGGGTGGCTTAAGTTTAATAGAATGAGAAGCCCATTACGCTAATAAATGGCACTGGCGGAGAAGAAGACATAAAACAAACTGTAAAAGACTTATATGAAATTTATTCAAGACTTCCAGAAAGTAAAGAATTAAATTTCACTTTCGACAACGCATATCCAACCATCACGGCCGTCACAAGCATGAGCAGCGTTGACGCCGACGTGACGAGCAAACTGTTAAAAAATGCCCGAAGCCACGGACGCGGCACGACATCTTCGCCGCCTTGAAACAGCTATTCATACGAGCGAAGCGTCAATGACGACGGAATGAGCTTTCGGTCGACCTCATTCCATGGGGCAAGAGAGCCTAACACCATATACCAATACGAAAACACCATGACGAACAAAACGGCAAACGCCAAAACATAAAGCAGTCCGACCTTCCATGTTTTACTCCCAGCCATGTTTGCCACCCCATTTTTCCAACACCTTGCGAAAGACGAAAATCGACGCAAAGGTGACGATCGAATTGATAATCGCGACCGCGGTTCCATAACCCGCATTTAATTTTTCAAACGCCTGGTTGTAAATCTCCAGCTGCCACGTATGGGTCGCATACTCTGGCCCACCGCCTGTCAACACATACGGTTCGGTGAAAATGCCAAACATCAGGCCGACCGCCAAAATCGTCACGGTATAAAACGAAGGGTACAGCATCGGAATCGTCACGTGCCAAACCCGCTTCCAGCCAATCGCGCCGTCCATTTCCGCCGCTTCATACACTTCTTTCGGGATGCTTTCCAAGCCGGACAAAAACAGCAGCGCATAATAGCCGACAAACTTCCACGCCATCATGAGCGCAATGACGAGCGGGGCTAAGATGGGCGAGCCGAGCCAGTCAATACCGATGCGGTGCTGACCAACAATCGGTTCGGGGCGTATGTGGCCGTCCAGCATTTGTTGGAGCTCAACCATACTGACATCGCGTTTGTCGGCGACGTCCACTATTCGCCGAGCTATCAAGAGCGGTAGGAAGGGTACTTATTGGCGCTGAAAGACTATGGAGTGAAACCGAACGAGGAGTGGATGTTCTGCCAGGCGCAAGAGGACGAAACGGTCATCGCAGGCTACATCCGCGAGCTGAAGCGGCAGCCGACCGCCTGGTTTTGCGTCAATGACGGGCTTGGCTTTTTCGTCAGCACCGGCCTGCAGCAGTACGGGCTAAAAGTGCCCGATGACGTTTCCGTCTGCAGCTTTGACAACGGGCAGCTGTCGCAAATCGCGACGCCGAAAATCACGACCGTCGACATCGACCTGAAGCGCTACGGCAAACGAGCGGTGGAATTGTTGCGATGGCGGTGGGACAACCCGAACGAACCTTTTCAGGAAGTGCTATTGTCTACGAAACTGATCAAACGGGAATCCACAGCAGCAAAACCAACGCGCTAGGGCGGGGCTGGCCTTTTGCCCCGCCTGTTTGATTTCCATTCACTTGAAGCCGCTTTGTTTCATTTCCTCAATCTCCGTCACAGGCAATCCGGTCAGTTCGTGAATCGTCTGCGCATCAAACCCTTTCATCAACATCCGTTTCGCAATGTGCCGTTTTTCTTGTTCCGCTCCCTCTTTGCGCCCTTCCTCCCGTCCTTCCTTTCGGCCTTGAATTTTTCCCTTTTGCTCGTACGAAATGATCAATTCCAGCACGCGTTCTTTTTCTTTCGTCTCCATTTGTTCCACCTCGCTTCGAAGCTGTTGTTCTTCTTCATCGGACAGCTTCACATACGTTTCAAAAAAGCCCATCAACAAACGCTGTCTTGCCTCATCTAGCTCGAGACGCACCAACATGCGCAAAAATTGCTTTTTCAGTTCCACTCGTTCACTTTCAGTATACCCCATTTTGCTAAGCAGCGCAGCCGCCACCGGGTTGTCGGTGCGGATGAATTGGCGCCAGTTTTGCTTGCGCAACTCCACATGGAAAAAGCGAAAGTCAAGCACATCGCCAAACGGAAAGGAGAGCGTGAACGAAGAGGGTTCATCTCGGATGGCATCATAGCTGAAGACGGCAATCGGAATGATCGGAGTGCGGTATTTTTCAAACAAGCGGCTGAAGTAAAGAAACATTCTTTCTGGAAATGACGATTGAACGTACGCTTGGTTTTCTACGTGAACAATGATCAATCCGTCTTTTCCTTTGAACTTCGTCTCGACGAGCAGGTCAACGCGGTACTTCTCCCCAGCCGTTACGTCCGTAAACAGCTCTTCGGACAAAAACGACAAATGGTTGAAATCAATATGCTCGTGCATATCCGGAAAGAAGAGAAGCACAAATTCCTCAAAAAACGTCTGCAACAACTCCTTGAACAACCGGTCGTGATCGATCGCCATACATTCACCTCACACGAATACGTTTCGTATTCTCTTTTTCGACATCATCAAGCAAAATCCTGCCGATGGCACAAAAATGGCTGTCCCTTTTCGAGAAGAGACAGCCAAGACGCCGACCGCAATGTGAAGCCCCCTCCATTCCTGGATATGAATGTTTCGCCACTTGCACGCAAGGCCTAGAAGTGGGGGATTCCAAGGCTACTACATCCCCGCCTTCCTTCCGCCCTCCACCGCCTTCGCCCGGCGGAAACGGGCGATCACGTCATCCATCCCCCCGCTGCCGAACATCACGCCCGCGACGATGAAGAGAAAACCAGCCAACTGCATCCATGAAATCGGCTCACCAAGCAACCAGTGCGCCCCAAGCAACGAAAAGAGCGGATTGAGGTTGATGAACACCGCCGACTCAGCGGGGCCAAGATGTTGAACAGCCTGGTTATAAAACATATGGCCAAGCGCCGTCGCCACGACAGCCGAAGCAAGGAAAATGAGCCAAAGCGGCAACGTACCCTCTTTCAAACTCGATAGGCCGCTCGGCTCGAGCACGAGGCTTAAGACAAACAGCCAAAGCGACCCGAAGACGAGCATCCACCCTGTCATCACCCGCGCCTCGACCGTCGCCTTTTTGATCATAATGAAGCTGATCCCTTGCGCCAAGACGGCCAAAAAGATGTACACATCCCCGATTGACAAATGGCCGAGGCCGCCATCGCCGTTCGCGACGACAAACACGACGCCAAAAAACCCGAGCGCGATGCCAAGCAAACGAAACAACGTCGGCCGCTGTCCCAAAAACACGATCGCCAACAGCGCCGTCACAAGCGGCACCATCCCTAAAACAAGGCCCGCGTTCACCGCCGTCGTCCTCGCGAGCCCCAAAGCTAAAAAGAAGTGATGGGCCACCACGCTGAACAATGCAGCCAAACCAATCTGTTTCGCCTCATTCCAACTGACTTTTTGAAGCTTGCCGATCCCCCATAAAAACAAAAGCACGACCAACCCGGCCGTTAGAATGCGAAGCGCCGTCAACGCGACGGGCGAAAAATGCTCCACAAGAATTTTCAACGCCGTCACGTTCAAGCCCCAAGCAACCATAATGGCGACCAACAGCGCATAAATAAATGATTTCCGCATCGCTCTCTACCTCTCCTGCATCTCTGTTTTCAGCGGAACGGCAAAGGAAAAACGGAGCCCTAAACGCTCCGCCTTTTCACCCGCCTCCAAATAGGACAAACCACCGTTTCTCACGCTAGTGCATCATTTCCAACAACTTCTGCCATCCATTTTACTACACTCTGATGAATTTTTTGACTAAAAAATGCGGCCGTATGTCTATCCTGTGACACATGCCACGGCGCTTCCGCCCTTTCCCTGCCCATATCCGCCGCCCATCGTGCATATGGTATAACAGAGAGGAGAGGAGACCCCATGTTCCCACGCTACCGCCAAAAGACGATCCGAGCCAGGACTGGGGTGGCGGTTCTCACTGCCGTCGCCGTGTTGGTGGCGATCTTGTCTCTGTTTCTTTCGAACGAACGGAACGAGGCAAAGGAAATCGTTGACACGTTTTACCGCTACGAGCAGGCAGGGGATTTTGGCAGCTCTTGGGAGCTGTTTCACCCGCTTATGAAAAAGAAATTCCCAAAAGACGTCTACATCCAGCGCCGCGCCCACGTCTTTATGCAAGACTTCGGCGTCGAGACGTTCGACTACCGCATCGATGAGGTGGAAAAACTGTCGTCATGGTCGATGTCTGATGAGAACAAACCGCTTCACGACGTGTATCGCGTCCGCGTCATTCAGACGTTCCATAGCGCTTTTGGCGTGTTCGAAATCCATCAAGACGTCTTCGTCGCCAAAGAAAAAGGGGAAAAGAACATTTTGTTCCCTTACCGCCCGTAACCCCCAACATCGATGCGGCCCCGATATCGACCGGGCGCCGCTTTCACCGCTCCTTCCATTCCTCGATGATCTCAAGCGTCCGATTAATGCCGACATTGTATATCAACAGCTTAAGCAAGTTTTCCCGCTCCTCTTTCGTAAAAAAGAGATCGCCGTCAATGATCTCAAGCGGGACAGGGGAGAGCTCGGCATACAGCTCATAATCAACCTTCTGTCCTTCCGGTTTTAGGACAAACGTTCTCATTCGCGCCATCCTCCTTTTTCACCTACACGTTTTGACAAGAAACACCCGTTAGGCAACGCTCCCTGTCAAGTATAGACTAACGCACAGCGCGTTCATACGGCATTGGCGGCCGCATGCCATGCGCATGAGACTCTCTTCCCATTTGAGCAACCTTATTCGAATCTTCTCATACACTAATGTATCATCAATCGGAGCTATTTTCTCCATCCAGCGAAAAAAAGGAGCGAAATGCCATGTACAAACATATCGTCAAACACGGGGAAACGATCGCCTCCATCGCCCGCGACTACCGCACATCTGTTGAGGCGCTCCTTCGCGCCAATGGTTTGACCGCCGCGTCCGTCATCTTTCCCGGGCAGGAGATCGTCATCCCCCACCTTCCGCCGAAAGGATCGATTCCCTACACGATCCACATCTCGATCAGCCGCCGCCAGCTGACGTTAAAACACCGGGGACGAACGATCCGCACGTATCCGATCGGCGTCGGCAAAATGGTCACCGCCACGCCTGTCGGCGATTTTGTCATCGTCAACCGCCAGCCGAACCCGGGCGGTCCGTTCGGCGCCATGTGGCTCAGCTTATCCAAAGTCCATTACGGCATCCACGGCACGAACGACCCGTCCTCGATCGGCAAATACGTATCCAAAGGCTGCATCCGCATGCACAACAAAGACGTGCTCGAACTCGCCTCCATCGTTCCGAACGGAACGGAAGTGTTTATCCGGCCGTGAGGGCAAAACAGCGTCATTCATCCGTCTGTTCTGAGTCACAACCCGTTTTATTTTTCAAGAAGATGTCATTCACTCCCACCGAACGAACACCGTGTTTCCGCTCACGATGGCAGCTGACAATCGATCGGGCAAGTAGTATAATTAGGTCAAAAGCGAATGGAGTGAAGACGATGCCAGGCGGGATCTCGCATCACGCCAAAGACATTTTGTTCAAGTCGCTGAGCGCATTGTACCAAAACCAAGCCCTCGATGTATACGGACTTCACGGACTCCCACGGATCAAAGCACTGCTTCCAAACGAATTTCCGTCTGTACGGGCGGATGAACGGCGCGCCGACACCGTGTTTCTTCTCGAAGACGATTCCATTTTGCTTCTGGAGTACGAAAGCAATGAACGATTTCTCGACAACCATTTAAAGTATCTTGATTATGCCTGCCGCATCCTTCACACATACTATCAACAGGAAAAACGAATACGCCCGATTCGCATCGTTGTGATCTACACAAGCGATGTCACGAGCGCCCGCGAACAGCTTGACGCCGGCGATGTGTTTCTTTCATCCAAAGCGGTGTTGCTTGGCGAATTCAACGGCGATGCGATTTTCCATGCCATTGAAGAAAAAGTCCACAACGGCGAACCGCTCACTCCGGAAGAAACGATGAAACTCATCCTCGTGCCGCTCATGCACACCCGCTTCGACCGGCAAACGATGATCGAAAAAACGATCGAGCTGGCGAAAGCGATCGGCGACGAACCGAAACAGCTGCACATCATCGCTGGCGTTCTGACCGCCACAGACAAATTCATCGACCGGTCATACGCCGAAAAAGTAAAGGAGTGGATCAAAATGAACAAAGTGTTTCGCCTGTTAGTCGAAGAACTTGAACAAGAAAGAGAAGAAATGTTGAAGAAAGTGATGCAGGAAAAAGAACAAGCAGTGCAAAGAGCGATACAAGAAAAAGAACAAGCAGTGCAAAGAGTGATACAAGAAAAAGAACAAGCAGTGCAAAGAGTCATGCAAGAAAAGGAGCAGGCGATCAAGCAAACGGAAAAACGGAAGGCCATCGAAATCGCCAAAAATTTGCTTGATGTTCTTCCCATTCACGAGATCGCCAAACGAACCGGACTGACCGTCGCCGAAGTCGCCGACCTAGCGAAGGAAATGGACAACGATCAGCCGCCGATCCAATAGCGCCAAAGAGCCGCAACCGTGCGGCTCTTATCACTGGTCTTTTCCCTATGGCTCTTGGCGTGTGGAACAAGCAACAGTCGGACTTTTCCCTTGGCCTTTGGCCGCCAAAGCGAGCGCACTTCCCAGTGTGTCAATCCCTCTACTCGCCGCTTGCCAATCGCTGACGGGCTTCATCCGTTAACAACAAATACGGACGGCGTTTCCCCTCCTCCTGGCGCACCACTTTCTCCGTCCACGGGTGAAGCAAAAACAGCCCTAACTTTAGACGGAATTCCGGGTCCACCATTTTTTTCCGCACGCCATCTTCATGGGCGATGAGCTTCTCAATCACATTGACCATCGCCTTCTTGCTTAGAAACACATCCTTCTCCTTCGAACTCAATCGCACAATAACCCCCTCATCGGAAAACGAAACAACGCGAAACGCTTCCTTCCCTTTGAACGTCGATACCATTTTTCCTTCGTACAGCTTATCCAGCAACGACTTCCACATTTCCTCCGCAAACAGCCGTTGGTTCATGCCCTCTCCCCAACGATAACAAGTGCCTTTTTCCGTCCCCCTACCCCTGCACAGCTTCCGATCCAAACGAACTTCGCATATCGGCCAGTTGCACCGCCAGTTTTTCCAATTCATAAATATTCTATTTCCATTTGTCTGCTGTCCAGCAGCCAATGTATCTGTTCCTGTTTTTCCACCAAGTTTTCCCCCTTTGATCTCCCTGCGAATACGTCGTTCCAAGGCATTTGTTCCTTTTCCTTGAAACTTGAAATATAAACCAAAACCTCTCCCCTACAACATCCTCCCGTCCCGCTCACTCCACTTTCTTACCCATCACCCGCTCGATCATCGCAAGCAGAGCCAGCCTTCTTTTTTCAAAAAACTGGTCAAAATCATCCGCTCTTATCGATGCCACATCAATGACATGCGTTTGCAGGATGTCATCCAACACCGCTGCCGAAACGCCTTTCCTCTCCTCTAGTTTCTTCAAATATACACTTGGAGCATCACGGCCAATCATCCGATTCGTTTTATAGGACAATGGGGTTTTATTCATAATGCAATCGTACTTCGCTTTCTCAATCCCCCGTTTTTCGCAATAGTCACGAGGGAAAATATGGTGAATATCAATCGATTCGCCGTAATACGTCTGAATATCGATCGGCACCCCAGATAAGAAATCCCGCGCCCCTTCCCTCATGAGCAATGCGTGCAACCCTTTATAAGCGGCGCTGTTTCGCGTGCGCAGCGTGAAGAGGCGATCAGCGGCGAAATGGGCATCCCGCACCGTCGTCGGCTCCGCACCGCCGCGAATCCATTCGACGACTTCCACCACGTCACGGGCAATCCGCGTCTCCGTCGCTCCTCCATACAATTCACCCAATACACCGCACCAATACCAACGGGCGATTCGGTCACGGACACAAACATTGTGCGCCTCTTTTCCCAGCTCGACAAAAATGGCCGCCAGCGGGATCAACTGGGTGCCGTACGGCAAGTCGCGCGCGGAAAACACATGTTGCTCATGCAAAAATTGAGCCGCCTGAATAAACCCTTCCGTCACCCGATCCGCCCATCTTTGGTAATCCGCCAACGTCAACTGCAAGATGTCGCGCCGCTTGCAGCTGACCGCCACGCCGTCCCCCGCTTTTCGTCGATTGTACGTGGCCAACAACGCAACTGCCTGCAGGAAGTCGGTGCTGCTGATATCGGCCAACACTTTGTTGTAAATTTCTCCAGATCTCTTTAATTTTGCTTCCTTCTCTTCCCAATCATCCCTCAGCTTGAAATCTTCCGCCGCAAATGTGGCGGTAAGAAGCTCGAAGACGGTCAGAGAGACGCCCCCCGTGTTTACATTCTCAAAAACTTGGCAAACCGCCTCTTTCGGAGTCGGCTTCCGAAGCATAATAACAGGCACTTGATATTGCTGAAAACGGGGAAATACGTCCGTCATCAACTTTTGCCACTTCAATGACCGTTCCGCAATTTTCGTTGAATCCGAAAAATAGCGCGTCTGCCACGCCAACAACCCCGCAGGATCGAAAAGCAAATTCACCGGAAGCATTCCCGCTTCGCATTCTTTCTCCAAGTCAGAACAATCAAGAACAACCCTCCCTCCCGGTCCGCGAATGATCCGGTCTTCCGGAACACTGACGATCGTCTCTTCTCGGTCGACGTTCGGATCTAACATTTTGTCAATGTCAATATAGTAGAACCGTTTGATTGCCTTGTCTCTCTTGTCTCTTGTCGCTACAGGCGCTTTCAATTTCAATGATTGAAACAACGCCGTCAGCCGCTGTTGACCGTCAAGAATCAGCCGTTCCGGTTCCACTTGGTTCACGTTATCGACCCCTTCGATCGGCCTTGAGGCAAAACGGACATTCGGATTTCCCGTCTGGAGCATCATCACCGCACCGATCGGATAAGAGAGAGAAACACTGATCAACAAATTCCGAATCCGCTCGTCATCCCAAACCCAGCCTCTCTGAAAATCAGGAAGCTGTGTTCGACATTCCTGAATGCTTTCAAGCAAATCAAGCAAACTTTCGACCGTACTGTCAAACGTGGTAATCGTGCTCATATCCTTCCCCCTCGTTTCATGAAAAACCCTACACTTCCATACGATTCAATCGACCAATATGCCATCATCCAATGCATATTCCTGTTGCTTTCCAAAAAACACTTTATTCTTTCGACAATGGCATTCTTGTTCCTCCTGCCGCGCAGCGTTTGGCAGAAACATCCCCCAGCCAACGAAAATCTGTGGTTGAATATAAAAACAAAATATTGTATATTTATAAATATACAATGACGATTGATCGCGAGGGATCCAAATGCAAATCGACCATGCCGTCACGAGCGATGTCAAAGACATGCACGCGCTCATCCAACACTATGCGGAAAAAGGATTGGTGTTGCCCCGCTCGCTGCTGTCCATCTACCAGCACTTGCAATGCATGTATGTCGCCAGGGAAAACGGTCAAATCGTCGGCACCGCTGGGCTGCATATCCTAGGGCACGATCTCGGGGAAGTGCGTTCGCTCGTCGTATCTCCTGAGCATATGGGGAAAGGAATCGGCCGCCTGCTCGTTGAACATATTGCGAACGAAGCGGCCAGACTCGGGGTGAAGCGGTTAATCTCCTTCACGTACCAAGTGGAGTTTTTTCGAAAATGCGGGTTTGAGATCGTAGATAAATCAACACTGCCGGAAAAAGTGTGGATTGACTGTGTCAATTGCCCGAAACTCGACTGTTGCGATGAAACAGCCATGATCAAATACATTTGACCCTCCTCCCACCCGCATGGCGGGAAAGGAGGGAGAGCCCTTGGAAAAACCTTTTTTCCTCCGCTGTTTCGCTCTCTATACCCTTAACTAAAAACGAGTATGTTCGAAACTGGAAGGCTGGTGATTTCGTGAAAAATCGCGGAAAACGGAATCTCTTCTCAAATTGAGAAGTCCTGTAAAATCAACGCTTCTCTTTCAGCCGAAAGCAACGGGTTCGGCGAAATCGGTCGTTTTTCACCAGCCCTCTAGAAAATAAAACCGCTTTGCCCCCGGCTCGTGCGCCCCATCCGCATTAAAGTAGCGAAGGATGATATAGTTGAGTCCATGCCAGAGGCAAAATCGGCCAAAACTAATGGATTTGTTCGTTAATCATATGAAAATTAATATTCACCGGTATAAACTTCTTTATACTCTCAATATCCCGCTTCTTGTAGTCCATAATCACAATGCCAGTAATGACCTCATCCTCTTCAGAAAACCGGATAAACACACCAGGAGCTGCTTCGTCATCGTACGACACTTTTGGTTCGCCCAAATAAATATAAAGAACATCGTGATCATAGTCATAGGAGTATTTAACGTTTTCCTGTAAATTTTGGACGAACATAAATCGCACCTCCTGTCTCTTGGTTTAACCTGCTTTTGGCGATGACGGTAACAACGTCACCATACGCTTCATCTTCATGGTCGACAATAACGACCAATGCCTTTAGCGACTTAAACTTAGGCAATTGCACAAGATCTATATATTTTTGTCTTGTATCATGCTGATCGTCCGGATTATTTGGCAATATAAAACAAGGATCTTGAATGACGCTCTTGACCATATCTTCTTGGCCTATAAACTCTTCCCTTGTATGATCCCCACCAACAATATGATAATTCCATGTTGTGCTTTTAAGCCGCACCTCTCTGCCTAGAGGGTCCTCAGTTATAAATATGTAGTCTGTATTGATCTTGTTACCTTCCATTATTGCTCACTCTTCACACCAATAATACCTAATTGCGAAAGTTCCTGAATCTTTTCCTCGCTTGGCGGGGAAGGGATTTCACCGAATATCTCTTCATACTGCTTAATGTAATTCAATAACAAATAGGCAAATTGTTTGGCGTGTTGTGGGCTCATAGTAACCTTTCCGAGGTATATATTCTCATCGGGCGATTGCTGTTGAAGATTAAGGATGATATCATGAAGACTCATACTTAAACTAATGGAATTACAATAAACATTGAAGGGCCTCTTTTCCATATTCCCTTCCATATACCTTTCCTCTCCCTTTTAAAACGGTATTGTAATTATATTTTATACCTTAAAGAATTTTCTTGCACTCATTTCATTAGGGAAACCGCTGTATATAGAAAATGCCTATAAATAAACCGCCCCACCAAGGGGCGGCCTAATCATCGTCCTTTCCGCTGATGCCATTTCCACGCGCTTTCGATGGCTGACAAGTGACAGGCACCCTCACCCCCTCACAAATTCAGCATATTTTTTCTTCCGCTCTGTTTTTGTGCCTGAAAAGTAATCTAATCATGCATCCATATTCATAAATTTCGGGGGCAGCGATTTTGGATGCATATACAAATAAACTCTCCATCGGTAATGTTCCGGCGCATGCACCATATGAGCTTCTACAGGATTGAGATGAATATATCGACTCACTTCCAACATTCCACTGTCATTGTCAATCCATTTACCATAATAACGTTTTTCAAATACATGTCCCGTCAAACGATAGCGAGTATTATAATAATTCGCATACCGTTTGTTCATGAGCGCCATGACTTTCGAAATCGGCTCCTGTTTTGAGCGCAGCTGCAGGTGAAAGTGATTCGTCATAAGGCAATATGCGGCTACTTCAAATGGGATTTTTTCGTGAAGCTGGTGGAGGATATGAAGAAAAGCGAGAAAATCATTTGTTTCCTTGAATAGGGGATCACGCCGATTGCCGCGGCAAACGATATGATAAAACCGATGGGGCACCCAGATCCGCTTTTGCCGTCCCATTCTTTTTACCTCGCTGTTGCCTGTTGCTTCGTATATGTTTTCATCCATCTCAGCGTCATCGCTTCCCAAAGCGATTCATCCGCTATCTTTTCGGTTCCCTTTAAATCGGAAATGGTCCTTGCCAACCGAATGATTTTCGTTTGTACACGATTGCTCCATTGATGTTGGGATGCCCATTGCTGCAACAGAAGTTGCTGCCTGTTGGCAAGCGGGCTTTTTTCCATTAATAACTCAAAAGAAACACGCCCATTCGTTATTTCTTTTCCGTAACGTTCATATTGCTTTCTTCTTGCTTCTTCTACTCTTTTCCTTATGGTTTCCGAAGATTCCGAAACCCTCGTTTCTTTGGTGAAATCAATGACTTCCAATGATAATAAAACATCCATCCGGTCATAAATCGGCCCGGAAACACGATTTCGATACGCTTGAATTTGTTTCGGACTGCATGTGCAATAGCGCGTTCTTGAGCCTAAATATCCACACGGACACGGATTCATCGCCCCAAGCAAAATAAAGTCCGCGGGATATGTCACCGTCGACGAAATACGGCTAATCGTCACTTTCCCCGTCTCTAACGGCTGGCGAAGCATATCCAGCGTCTTTTTCGCAAATTCCGCCATTTCATCGAGAAACAAAACACCGCGATGTGCCAGCGACACCTCTCCAGGCTTTGGGTGCGTTCCCCCGCCAATTAAAGAAACCGATGAAGCGGAATGATGCGGATGACGAAAAGGCGGATGGCCACTCTCGATTTTTTCCCCTGCCAGCTGGTACAAACTGATCACCTCTAACTGTGCATCATGAGTAAGGCTCGGCAAAATCGTCGGAAACGTTTCCGCCAACAAACTTTTCCCGCACCCAGGCGGTCCAACCATTAACACGTTATGTCCGCCTGCCGCTGCGATCTCCAATGCTCGCTTTGCTTGATGATGGCCAATAATCGATTGAAAATCCCGATGATGCTTTCGCGGGGAGTCTATGATTTCAGGAGTGCGAAAAGCTGGGGGTAACGAAAGAACACGTTGTCCTTGCAGATATTGCACCGCTTCTTCCAATGTCTGAACAAAGATACAATCGAGATCTTTCAAATGATGAAGCGGAAGTGCGGGATCATACGGAAGGTATACTTTTTGAAAACCGAGCTTCTTTGCTGCCAATATCGCTGGAAGCATGCCATCCACCGGCTGAATCGCTCCATCCAACGATAACGAACCTAAAAACGCTGCATCCGGGGAAACCGGCGCTGTCAGCTTGCCCATTGCCTTCAAAATCCCAATCGCCATCGCCAAATCAAACATCGGGCTATGCTTTTTCCGCTCCGGCGGAGACAAATGAACAACAAGCCTTTTATCAAAAAAGTCGCATCCGAAAGCATAAAGCGAAGCAAGAACACGTTCCTTTGCCTCTTTCACCGACGCATCCGGCAACCCAACAATCACCATCGCCGCAATCCCAGGCACCTCCTGCACCTCCACCTGCACCCGATACCCTTCTAACCCCCTCAACCCAATGCTTAAAATCTTCACCGTCACTCATCCATCCCTCCCAATCACAGAACATTAGTTCTCACCCATCATTGTAATACCCTCCCCTTTATCTTTCAATTACCAATATTTCGACAAATTTCGGGTGGTGAGCGCCACTTCCGGATATCGCGAAAACGCTGCAAAAAGACGACAGAGTGGATGTCATTGCCTGGATGGAAAAAGAATCCGTGCACGTCATATCTGGAGTTCGGCCGGGAAGACTCATTTTTAAACCGAATGGGCCATTGGTGGATGAGTATGAACAATCGTGGGATCTAGCAGGAGATGCAGGCGTTTTGAATCTTACGGTAAAGAACAATAAGATTTTTTATGATGAATATCCGGATGCACTGGCCCGATTGTACAGCTCGCTGACTTCTCATGGAGGAAATTATCTTGTTGCAAGTGCTAAACCGGGATTTGAATTTATCGGTGAAGGCTCTCCAACTCATGTTGGAGGAGCAAGCCACGGGGGGCTTCATAAACAAGATTCGCTAGTGCCGATGATTATAACTGGCACCGATTCGTCCCCAAAACATTTGCGCATTATTGATCTAAAAGATTAGATTTTAACAATGATTGATTGATGAAGACGGGCAATTCAGCCTCCCGCTGACAACACTCATTCAGCAGGAGGCCTTTGTATTTCCTTCACCTTTCCACTATGCCATTTCTATGCGCTTGCAATAATTTCTTCAAGCGAATATTCCGCTTCTCAGTCCAGTTTCCTTATCCATCTTCTCCGATGAGGCGACAAAGCACGTCGGAGCGCTCAGTCAGTCGTTGGATTCCATGACGGCTTTGCGACTGGTCCCTTTTTCATCTGTTTCAACGACTTCGTTGGCGGAATAGCCTAAGCCGTTGCCGAGGGTTATAAATAGCCATGGCAATGGATCAAGCCATCCCTGCTAATGTTAAATCTTTGACAAACTTCGAAGCACGGCAGGTATTATCCCATAACAGGGGCTAATTCATCCAATGTTGCACCTTGGAAAGAAGGAATCTCGCACTCAAAGGCTACTTTCAGCCACCAATGAGGAGTTGATTTTTCATTCATATACACAACACGAACAGAAGGGTTCGCTCCATTTTCTAACAAGGAAAAGACGGCCTTACTATAAAAGGCTGGAACATATCCAAGCTTCTTCCCTCCGTGAGTATAGATAGCAACAGCATGGGGATCATAAGTGTTTGTTGGTTCTTGTACTAATTTCAACGTTTCGTTAATGGCTAGCCATGTTGCCCAATTTTGAGGAAGATTTTGATAGCGCATGCCATGAACAAAAAAGCTGACACACAGCTTTCCATCGTCTTCAAGACGCAGCGGTTGCTCAAAAGAATAAGTGTCGCTGGCTAACCGCCCACGTGTTTGTTGAAGCAAGTCCATCTTAGTGGAATTCTCATCCAGACCTAAATCGGACAAAATGGCTTTAAAATCCGCACGATCTGGTGACGGCAATCGGCGTTCAAACGCCGGAAACAGCTCCTTTGATCGATATATTTTAGTTGGGTCTGGGAAAGCCGGATGCAACATATACCCGTTATTCAATGCATCTTTCAGTTTTCCGTGACCAGAGGCATTATAGGTGTAAGTGAACTCATAATAGCCATCATAATGAGAAAGAGTTCCTATATGATAAAAAGAACGGGTTTTAGGATTTTGCCAAACCACTAAAAGTGTATGAACTTTTTTCATGTTATTGATCATCCCTTCCAATCCACTCCAATATTTTCTTTCTTCGAAAAGGCACTATATTCAATAACCAGTCTTTTTGTGCCTCGCTTAAAATATCTAATGATTGAATAAAATCAGAATACCTTATTAAATCAAATTCAACTAACTTTTGGATACTTTGATTAAACTCATCTGTAAAGTTTTTACTAATATATGTTAACAAGTCTTTAGCTTTGACCTTTTTCTTTTCAAATATACCCGCCTTAACCCTTGTTTTTTCCGTATATTTGTTCATTTCTTGGGGATTCGAGACCATTTGTATCAGCTTTTCATCTTCAAATCGAAACCCTAAAGAAGCACCGTTATCATAAATGGGAGAGAATTTTGCTCCTGTTTCAAGAAATAGCAATTGCCAATTAAATGGGTGCCTATCTTGATTGCCAATAAGAATATCAAACAATTGCATATCTATAAACTCTGATTTTATGGTCTCCCAATACACAAATTTCTTCATTATTTTGAATCCAGCATCAATGAGTTCCATGTCCTTCAACGAGGATTCTTGGAGCTCCTTATAATCGTCGACTAGCGCTGATAATAAAACTCCACCTTCTTCAGTCATTTTTGCATCATATTCCTTTACAAAATTTCGTAGAAGACATCCTCTTCTACCGTTTCTGGTTACAATCTCAACACTCATCATTTCTAAACCAAATATAGCTCCAATTTCAGCGGCAATTAGTTCTGTAATATCCTCCCAAGAAACTCCTTCTTTAAACTGCCGCGGGTATTTTATAAGATAATGTATTTTCTCTGGAGATATCAATTCCTCTTTCTCCAGTGTACTTTTTCTACCATACCCGACTCGTTCCCACTTACTGACATCTCTCAACAATGCTAATCGTTCCTTTTTCGTACAATCTTACTATGTATTTTAACACTAAATGATGCAAATTTATCATTCATCATAAAATTACGGCGTAACGATTTAAAATTTCGGTCATCAAAAACCAAAAAAGGACAATATGATTGGAAACTATTTTTTAAATATTTACTGATTCATTGATTTCTATTTTTGTTGGTTCCACATTTGCGTAATATTTTGGACGATAACCTTGGAGGCACACTTTTTTGATTACCCCATTCTCAACAACAAATGTTAAATCCTCAATTTCCTGTAGTGTCCCAGTTAAAATGAGTTGTTCTACCACTTTTCCTCGGATCTGTTCCATAGTGTAACCTTTTTCTTTCAAGATACGCAAAAGGTTTGAAATCACTTGTATCTTTGCATTAGAGGGGTTTATAATCATACTTTCTAACAATACGGAAGAATGATCATACCGAGGTAATTCTTCACCAAATAATATTCTCCTTACTCGCAACATAGCAATATCATCCGCTGATAATCTTTTTCCCATCAAATTGATAGACATTTCAGGAAAGGTAAATGAACTATAGTCCCCCAAACTTACTAGGGTTATAGTAACTGTTGTATCCTCCTTTTGGGATTCAACACGAATATTTTCAATCGTAACCATATCAGCAAAATTTCGGACTGAAAGAGCATATTGACCGCTATTTTGTTGCATCAATTTTAACGTTCTTTCCGTTTTGCTATCAGGATTCTTCAATACCAATTCATATGTGCCTGCTTTTGGTTCACGGTATTCGTCATATTCGCAAGTTAAATCACCTAACCAAAAATACGCTCCTGAAGAATTTACGATTTTCGTTTCAATAGCTGGACTCGTTCCGAAACTTTGACCTTCTCTTTTCACTACTCTTTTTAATAATAACGGTTTCCCTGTGAGGGTGCTTTTCATTACAGGTGTTTGATCCTTAAACTCTTCAGCAACTTTTTTGCTTACATAGGAGTACAAATTATATACATCAATCTCACCGTTTGCATCAGCAGCTTCGCCTTCCAACCCTCTAATGAGATAATCCGTAAAAGCACCGTGGCCATTTCTGTCCCACGCCCATTGATTTGACGTACATGCAGCGATCAATACTTTCCCCGACCCTTTTACCTCTAGGCCTCTTACCATTTCATGTTGTATATTTCTTGCAATGGCACCACTATGACAAGTATCAAAAAACGCCAGTACAGTACTAGCAATAGTATGATCAATCAAATCTCTTACATCTGTCATTTTAATCATGGAATCTTCTGGATTATAAGCATCGCCATCGAAAGGAACAAAATAACCTTCATTATTATGCAAAAAGCCATGACCTGCCCAAAAAAGAAATAATATATCATTTGGAGAAGCATCTTCAAAAAAGGACGTTAAAGCGGAGTGTAATATATCCCGCTTTGCAATGTTCCCTTGAAACACCTCTACATTTTCTTTTTTAAAAAACGACGGAGGTTCTAACAACAATCTTTTTATTTCACTAACATCATTAACTGTATTAGGAAGAGGGGAAGTATTTAAATATTGGTCTACTGCTATAAGCAAAGCTTTATAAACCATTGTTGATCACCCTATCGTATCAACATCTGAATTTGATTTTTGTATGGCAATAGAGATATGATTACGAACAATCTACAAATTGGAACTGTAACCCAACACCATCACTTTATATTCAGAATCGATTATAAAAATTTGTATTTACGACAACCAATTAACAGTCGGAACTTCATAGACAACAGTAGCTACATTCAAGAAACAACAGGCATAATCCCTATTGAATTCCCCAAATTTCCATCGCCTTTTTCACCAGTTTTTCTTGTCTTGAGAGAATCTGATTCTTTGTCCATTCCTTTTCCTCTAATATTTCTTTCGTAAGATCAAACGATACTTTTTTGTTTCGTTTTTCGTAAATTTCCTTTTTACGGTCAAATGAATAGTATTGTGCAGCAGAATTTTTCACACCGCTCAATAAAGTCAAATTTCCAAGCTTATGAACCAATTCTTGATGAACATCAGGCGTGAAACGTTGGATCCAATATTCATCTTTTAGCTTTTGCGGAAGGATGTGCTCCACCGTAATTCGTCCATGGAATTGTTTTACCACGCTCTGATCTTGGCTTTCTTGTTCCAAGCGAAGGAGTATTGCTTTTACAGCAGGAGAATGGTAAATATCCGCACGTATCAATTGTTCAAATTCTTTATTATCCGCATATTTTTTAACCGTTTCAATCAGTTCATCCGCTGAACATCCTTTATTGATCAAATTAATCACTTGATAATAAACCGTATTTCGTTTTGTTTTGCCAAGCCGGCGAACCCAGTTTTGGTACGTGATTTTTTCCATTAATTCAACAAAATCAGCGAATTCCATATCCGGCACCGGTTTATTTAGAAACGCAAGCACAGGAGGTATCCACTCATCATGAGCGACCCGATGGAGGGAAGAGATGAGTTTTTGCGTCTTAAGATGATTATCGAAATCGTTTTCCATAATTTTTTCATAATGATGAGCCGAGCGCAGGAGAAATTCAGCGAAACGAGCGGGAGCTTCTTTATATTCTTCAAGGATCTCATCAAACTCTTGATAAAGAATTTCCTGCTGCTTGTTCCCTTTGATCGAAGTCCGCAAATGGCTTAAGAAATTATCCAGCTGCCGAATGCCAACGATATTCTCCAGTTCATTCCAACATTCTTCCACTCGGCTTCTCTCAAGAGGCTTGCTTTCACAATATTCAAACAGCCGGTTTTTTAATAAATCCCCGTTGGAAAGAGACATTCCTCTCGCATTTAAGACATTAAAAAGCCGGTAGGCGGAGGTAAAGTTATCGGTGACCACAAAGACAACATATACATGTTCTAAAATATAATTGACCAACCGCCGCAACTCGACTTCGCTTAATTCTGAAACTACTTGTTTGATTTCAAGCATATTGTCATAAAACTTCGCTTGAGTTTCACTCATTTCTTGTGCAGAGCTTATATCTTCCCCCATGAGGATATACTTCTGGAAAAATGCTTGATCTTGCTTTCTGACTATCAGGCGAGGCTGCTCCGGTTCATCCGTATAAGGGTTTACCGGCATAATTCGTTTTTGAATATCCTCTACACTAGAAGGATGCGTGATCAACTGCTTCATAACCGCAAAAATAATATTTAAAGTCGTTAACCGCTGCTGGCCGTCTACGACTTCATAACGGCGGTTGCGTTCTTTTTCAATCGTAATAATCGATCCGATAAAGTATTCAGGGTCATTACGCTGATAAGCTTGGCAAATATCTTCTATCAACTCGCGCGCATGGCTTTTCTCCCAAGAATACGGCCGTTGATAAGGAGGAATTTCATAAATTTTGTTTTCCGTCAGTATCTCGTTGATCTTTTTTTCACTTGCCTCCATTTAGCATCATCTCCCCCAGTAGCCAGATTTACTTTTACACATACATCTATAATACAGATTTTACGTTTTTACAACTCTCTCCTTTTTCACACATGTTAACTTCTTCTCAAAAACAAATCCATATCATAGTTTTGTAATGATTGATGAAGAAGTTTTATGTAAAAAAAGGATTCCTCGTAAGCGAACATAACAAAAAGAAGTCTTGAAGCATCTAGGATGTAGCCATTGAGAAGTCCACCAATGAAATGGATGCAGCGGGTATAGCTAGAAGAGGAAGCAGAGGATCTCTATAACCATGATGCAAAACATAGAGGGAATTCGTAATTTTACATTTCAGAACATATCCGTCGTAAATAAATTCGCACAAACGAATAAAGCAATCCCCCACATGCGTCAATAACCACATTCGCCAAAAGCGCCATCCTCCCCGGTTGAAACGATTCAGTTCCTTCTTCCGTTTTTGAATATAAATCATTTTTCCATCCACTCCAACTCCTCCAACGACTGAACATCTTGAAGAATGTAGCGAATCGTTTTTTTCATGGACTTTGGCAGCTGTTGAAATGATGGCATACATACCTCCCCAATACTACTTATTATCCTCTTTAAAAACTTGTTTTAACTGATGAGCTAGCTCCTGAACCATATCTTTTGCGGTAATATTGGCGGACAATTCGCCACGTTGATACGCTTCGATTAATATATGCTTGAAACGCTCGGTTTCTGGTTGCGACGGCTTTTTTTCCATGACAAAGTCACCTCCAAATCGTAAAAATTAAATAAGCCTCCCGCTGAATGGCTTCAACAGGAGGCTTGTAAACGGTTATTATCGTTTTATCGTTTTGACAACGACATCAATGACCCGGTTTTGTTCTTCAACGGTCATGCTAGAACCAGACGGCAAACATATGCCATTGGCAAACAATTCATCCGAAACGCTCCAACCTTCCTGATGCGGGTAATACGTTACCCCGTTAAACACAGGCTGCAGATGAAGCGGCTTCCATACAGGACGCGCTTCAATATTTTCCTCCGCAAGCGCGTTGATAATATCCATTGGCGTCACGCCAAGCGTTTGCTGGTCGATCGTCAACGTCGTCAGCCAACGATTGGACATCGTACCTTCCAGTTCAGGCATAAACTGAACACCTTCGATATCTCCTAACGCTTGCACGTAACGATCAAAAATCGCCCGTCTCGCTTTCACCCGCTCGTCCAACACTTCCAACTGCGCCCGACCGATTCCAGCAACGATATTGCTCATACGGTAGTTATATCCTACTTGGCTATGTTGATAATGCGGAGCCGGATCGCGCGCCTGAGTCGCTAGAAAACGAGCTTTTTGCAATGCTTCGACATCATCGGAAACCAACATTCCTCCACCAGAGGTGGTAATAATTTTGTTTCCGTTAAACGAATAAATGCCGAACTTTCCAAACGTACCGCTTTTCTTCCCTTTATATGTAGAACCAAGCGACTCCGCTGCGTCTTCGACCACTGGTACTTGATAATGATTGCAAATCGCTAAAATTTCATCCATCTTCGCGCTTTGGCCGTATAAATTAACCACAATCACCGCTTTCGGAAGCTTGCCTTCCTTCTTCGCTTCTTCCATCGCTCTTTCCAACGCCAACGGAGACATATTCCACGTATCCGGCTCCGAATCGATAAAAACAGGCTCCGCACCTTGATACAAAATCGGATTGGCACTCGCGATAAATGTCAATGAGGAGCAAAAGACTGTATCTCCTTGTTGTACACCTAACAACCGTAACGCAAGATGAATCGCCGCGGTCCCCGAACTAACCGCAGCCGCCCCTTTTGAACCTACATATTCCGCCAACTCTTTTTCAAACGCATCGACATTCGGACCAAGCGGCGCAATCCAGTTGGTTTCAAATGCTTCTTTGATATACTTTTGTTCGTTCCCGCTCATGTGGGGAGGGGAAAGGAAGATTCTTTTCTTTATTAACATTTTTATCATTCCTACTCTAATTAATTGTATATTTTTAATAAAATAAACTCCATCTTTACCTCTTTATTATTTTTACCTGCAGTATAATTAAAAAAGCTATTTAAATTCCTATTCTTAGAAAACTAAGAATTTCTTATTTGTAAATTAGGATCTCTATATATTGGGAAAAAACCATTTTCATCTGAAACCCCTAAATAATTCTTTATTTTCTCATACACATGTCTATTCCTTATTTTTTTTCCAACAAAAAATTCCAAATCTCCATTTTTATTAAAATTCTTTTTAAATTTATATAAGTCATCGTTACCCTTGTATCCTCCACCTAAGTGGAAATATTTATAGCCTTTATCTTTAGANATACACATGTCTATTCCTTATTTTTTTTCCAACAAAAAATTCCAAATCTCCATTTTTATTAAAATTCTTTTTAAATTTATATAAGTCATCGTTACCCTTGTATCCTCCACCTAAGTGGAAATATTTATAGCCTTTATCTTTAGACCATTTTATCATGTAATCAAGAAGTAAATTGTTCGGAGCAAATTTTAAAAACTCTCTATCGGAGCCAGAAAAATGATAATGAACAGTATTATTATAGTGCATAAAAATCCCAGCACTAACCACTTTTTCTTCATATTGAACAAAGACTAATTCTACATTACTGTCCAAAAATCTCAATGTATTGAGAAAAAACTCTTTTGTAAAATAATAATAATCAGTAGCATTGTTTTTATCCATAGTTCGATAATATAATTCAAGAAATCTATCCAGTTCAGAAATCGAGGCATGACGAACAAATAACCCATTTTTGTCGGCTTTTCTAATTTTATTTCTATTTTGCGAACTATATTTTTTAGTTATTTCGGAAATGGGTATTTCTAAATCAACATATACTGTGTTTCTAACAAAAGTTCTATCAATTCCCACATAGTATTGGTGGTTACCTAGCAAAGGATGAAAGCGAACAAATTCACTAACTATATTATTTTCCTCACAGTATATTGAAAATACTTTACTAAAATTTTTAAATAACGATTCTTTTGTTAAACTATCTTTTACGTTTGATATTGGACCACCATAGCCATAAGGTGTAATAATATCAAAATACTCTTTATCTAAAGTTAAATTTTTTAATTGGGGAAGATTATTAATCCTTCTAAGCAAAAACGGATAATATACAAAATTATCTCCTTCTTCATACACAAACAGAAAAGCCTTTCCTTCATTATATTCTTCATATATTTGACAATATTTCGGATCAAAATATACATCCTTCTCTTCAAGTTTATTTAAATAATAATACCAATCATCCATATTATTAATATCAAAAATTTTATATTTCAATGTAACCACCTTACACTTATATTTTCTTTATATTGAGGCTCATCCTAATACTAGAACAAACTTTATTAATATTATTATTTTTTTCTAATTCAGTAAAATCAGTAATAAGTAATATCTTTCTATTTGGATCCAACTTATATAAACTATATAATAAATGCGAATCTTTCAAGCATAAATAATCTGTTAATTTATAATAGTGATCTCCTATTCTCCCTATATTATAAATGTTGTTATTAACTAAAATCCTAAAAGACGAAAAATGATAAATACTATGACTAGCTTCAGCAATATGATAATCCTCGACAATAAAATTTAAAGGTTCGTTCATGTTTTTAATAGGCAGCTCTGATAAAAACCAATGAGATTTTTTTTCTTCAATGAAGCCTAACCGCCTGTACCAATCTATAGCTTTTTTATTAAAATCAAACACATCTAAGGAAACTTTATTTTTATTAAATTGTTTTAGAAGAGGAAACATGTATTCTGATATTAAACCCTCTCCTATTCCTCTGCCCCTAAATGCTTTAGAAACATAAATATTGTTTAAAAAAACACAATCATTTAGTATCCGCCATTCTGTAAATCCAGCTAACTTTCCATCTATATAGGCTCCGAAAAATTTTATATTTCGATGAAGTGTTGATATTTTTACAATATTTTTTAAATATTGGCTATAACCTTTACAACTAAATATAGTTTTTTCAAAAATACTATAATCTAATCCCTCCCTAATTAATTCGGGGACTATATCCATATCTTCTGCTTTAAGGGGAGCAAATTTTATTTTCATCTATATCATTCCCTTGAGATCTTTCTTCATCTAGGTCAAGCATTTTGGAAGATGGTACATCCACAATATCTTCTTTTTTAAGAACTTTTACAACAGTCTTTAACATTATATAAAAATCTAAAAAGATTGACTGATTTTCTACATAATATACGTCTAATTTTAACCGCTCATCCCAACTTAGGTTATTCCGACCAGAAACTTGTGCTAAACCAGTAATCCCTGGACGTACATTATGCCTTTTCATCTCCTCATGTGTGTAATAAGGTAAATATTTCATTAACAATGGACGCGGACCTACAAAGCTCATATCTCCCTTTAATACATTATAAAGTTGAGGCAACTCATCAAGACTTAATTTTCGAAGCAATTGACCAAATGGAGTTAATCTCATATGATCTGGTAACAATTCTCCGTTCTCATCACGTTCATCTGTCATTGTGCGAAACTTATACAAATAAAAAGGTTTTCCATACAAGCCAGGACGTTGTTGTTTAAAGATAACGGGAGAGCCTAATTTATAGCGAACAAGGATCGCAGTTACCAACATAACAGGCGATAAGATGATTAAAGCGATGAGAGAAACGATGAAATCAAAACCCCGTTTTAATATAGTTATCACCTCGATTCTTTGAAATAAAAGTTAAACCTAACAAACAAGCCAAACTATAAAAGCTCTTTCACTTTTATCATACAGCCATTCTCTTTAAAATCATGTGTTTATTTTTTATAACAAGCTTTCATACCCATTTGGATTATTCGACTGCCATCGCCAAGCATCGCGACACATTTCTTCGATCCCTCTCGTAGCAACCCAACCTAGCTCTTCTTTTGCTTTAGTAGGGTCCGCATAACAAATAGCTACATCGCCTGGACGACGATCGACGATTTTGTACGGAATTTTGATGCCTGTTACTTTTTCAAATGCCGATACGAGCTCAAGGACGCTGTATCCCCGCCCTGTGCCGAGATTATACGCCTCTACTCCTGTTGTGTTCATTACTTTTTCCAATGCTCTCACATGTCCGATTGCTAAATCAACGACATGGATATAATCGCGAACTCCAGTACCATCTACTGTTGGATAGTCATTGCCAAACACGCGAAGTTCTTTTAATTTTCCTACCGCTACTTGTGTAATATACGGCATTAAGTTGTTCGGAATCCCGTTTGGATCTTCCCCGATTTGCCCGCTCGGATGGGCACCAATCGGATTAAAGTAACGTAAAAGCGCAATGCTCCATTCATTGTCGGCAATATACAAATCACGCAAAATTTCTTCAATCATCAGCTTCGTTCGTCCATATGGGTTTGTTGCTTGAAGTGGAAAATCTTCAGAAATCGGCACACGCTCTGATGTTCCGTATACTGCTGCTGAAGAGCTAAATACCATCTTCTTCACACCGTACGCTTGCATTACCTCACATAATATTAACGTACTGGTAATATTGTTATGATAGTAGCGAAGTGGAATCACCACCGACTCTCCTACAGCTTTCAATCCAGCAAAATGGATCACCGCATCAATTGAACGGTTAGAAAATACTTCTTCAAGCTGCTTCTTTTCCAGTAAATCAATATGATACACTGGAAACTCTTTTCCTGTAATCTCACTAACTCTTTTTAACGCTTCCGGCTTACTGTTTACAAATGAATCTACCACAATAATATCATATCCTGCATTCAACAATTCAACACAAGTATGGCTGCCAATATATCCCGCACCGCCTGTCACAAGGATGTTCATTTGGGTTCCTCCAATGAAGATTTTGCATTATAAAATAAAAAGGAGCTTTGAGTGGTATAAGCTCCTAAACTAAATACTTACTACATTTCTTAAAATACTTTCCCTTCCAATAGAATGGTATTCAACGTTATGTTTTGCAACTTCCTCTAAGGCGTAACAATTCCGTCCATCAAACACAACAGGTGTTTTCATGAATCTTACAAACGTATCTAGCGGTAAGTTTTTAATTTCATCCCATTCTGTGACAATCATTGCAATATCGGCATCGCGAAGTGCCTCTTCTATCGAATTTGCATACATAATTTCATCATCAATAACACACTTTGCATTTTCCATCGCAATTGGGTCATAAGCAACAACAAAAGCACCATCTTTTACAAGTTCTTTAGCAATAACAATCGAAGCAGCTTCACGCATATCATCTGTATTCGGTTTAAAAGCTAAACCAAGTAGAGCTACTTTTTTACCTTGTAAACTACCAAAGCGATTACGTGCTTTTTCTACTAACTTTACTTGCTGTTTATTATTTACATTTATTACAGCCTCTAACAAATCAAACTTATGATCGACATCTCCCGCAATTTGAACTAACGCTTTTGTGTCTTTTGGGAAACATGAACCACCGTAGCCAATACCAGCTCGTAAAAACTGTGGGCCAATACGTGTGTCCAACCCCATTCCATATGCAACATCCTCGATATTGGCACCAACTTTTTCGCAAATATTTGCGATTTCATTAATAAAACTGATTTTTGTTGCTAAAAAGGCATTCGAAGCATATTTAATCATCTCAGCACTATGAATATCCGTTTTAAAAATCGGGATACCAAACGGTTTATTCACTTCTTCAATAATAGACGCCGCTCGTTCGTTATCAGCCCCAATCACAATTCGGTCACCATGGAATGTATCGTAAATCGCCGACCCTTCCCGTAAAAACTCTGGATTTGATACAACATCAAAATGGATATCTTTTTTTAGATGCTGTTTTATCCATGTTCTCACTTTATCATTTGTTCCAACCGGAACGGTACTTTTTGTAACGACAACAACCCCGTCCCTTTCGATATTTTCAGCGATGTCTTTCGCTGCCTGCTCAACAAACTGCAAATCTGCAGAACCATCTTCTTTCTGCGGTGTGCCTACCGCAATATAAATCACTTCCGCATCTTTAAATGCTTCTTTGTGACTTGTTGTAAAATGCAACCTGCCATTTTTAATATTCTTTTTCATTAATTCATCTAAACCAGGTTCATAAATCGGCGAAATTCCCTTTTTCATCTTCTCTACTTTTTGCTCATCTATATCGACACAAGTCACATCATGACCAATATCGGAAAGGCAAACACCAGTAACTAAACCAACATAACCTGTTCCTACTACTGCAATTTTTTTCATATAATCCCATATCCCTTTCTAAAAATAGCCGATTTTTATGATAAATCTCATAAAAAATATTTAAACATGTAGAGCTACTTTAGTAATAAGTTCTAACTTTTAATTTAAATAAACAATGTCTTATTTTACATTACTTTTTATTTAATGTATCTATTAATACCTGTTCAACTTGTTTTGCTAGTTTGATTCTCTCAAATTTCTCTTCTGCTAACTTTCTTGCTCTTTTCCCCATTTCTTCCAATACATCTCTTTTCTCTTTTATTTCTAGTAACAATTGAGCCAATTGAATAGGATGATCAGGGTCAACATAATACCCAATATTATAGTCTTCTACAATTTTCCTTGTCCACCCATTAGAATTCACTATAACCGGTTTACTAGCAGCTAAAGAATCAAAAAATTTATTTGGTGAATTTGTTGCAAGTATTGGTATATTTTTAAAAGAAGTGATTGTTATATCAGAAATTGCTAACAGATTAGGCATCTCTTGTCTTGGTACAGCACCGGTGAAAATAACATTATCAAGATTATTTTCCTTACACATTTGTTCCAAATAAGGTTTAGTTTTTCCATCTCCTGTTAGAATAAATATAACATCACGATCTCCTAATTTTTTTAGTTCAATAGCTGCTTTTATAATATAATCCAACCCGTTTGCTACCCCCATGGAGCCACCATGAATAACTACAAACTTTCCATGTAATTGATATTTATTAATAAGTACCTGCTTATCTTGTTCGTTTATTTCTTTTCCGAACAAATCAATGTCTGAACAATTCGGGATCATCTTAACCGTGTTAGGATTTATACCAGTACTAATTACTCCTTCCTTCATCCCCGGCGAAAGTGCAACTATATGACTAGCCTCTTGATAAGTTTTTTTCTCAAAAGCTCTCAGTATTTTTATCAAAAATGGTGATTTTATAGCTCCGATTTGAATTGGTGCTTCTGGCCAAAGATCCCTTACTTCAAAAACAAAAGGAACTTTTTTTATTTTTTTTATTATTAGCGCAGGTAGAGCCACCGTCAAGGGAGTTGAGGTAGCATATACAATATCATGTTTCTCCAATTTAAGACCAACATATATAGCTAAAACCATAAACTTTAGGAACGACAATATTCTTTTGAAATAACTCATATAATTAGAATAGTCATTTTTTATAGCAACAACTCTAATGCCATCAATCTCATACTCATCATATAGCATATGTGTTTTTTCTGGCCTTAAAGACTTAACAAAAACATTACTAGTGAGCATTGTTACGGCATGGCCTTGTTTAACTAGATATTTTGAAAACTCGTATGATCTTGTACCTGTGGTACCGTTTCTAGCAGAGAAATACTGGTGTATATATAGGATTTTCACACAGATTCACCTCAAATTTTAATTCCTTAATAAATTAAATAATAATTTAAAAGTATCTTTAAAAATATACATTGATAAAAATACCAAAAATAGAGCAAAAATAATTAAGTAATATGTTTCTTCTATAGTATAAAAGACTAATAACGTTATAGTTAACACCAATAAGCCTTTCAATAAATCATAGGCATTTAAATCAATGTTGTATTGTTTGTTTAGTTTGTTAGTAATTATTAAACTATTAACAAAAAAAGCAAGTGTCAGGGAAAATATTGCTCCAATTAACCCAAAGGTTTTAGTAAATAATATCAGCCCAAGAATATTGACTGCAGCACTCATTAAAGTTGGCATTAATAATTTATTAGAACCCTTTTCAGCTAAAAATAACGTACTTGCAAAACTTGTATAAGAGTTAACTAGTACACCTATAAACGTAATAGGAATAATTATCAACACACCTTGATATGTTTCTGCAATCAAATATGGAAATGCAACTTTTATAAGGATTAATCCTAAAGAACCTACATATAAAATAACCTTTAGTATGTAATTTAAACTATATTCATAATACTCTTTTTTATTGCTATCTTTCTGCATAGAATATGACATTTGATACCAAGCAAATTGAAAAACATTAACAACAAACACAATAATACTAGATAAACGATTAGCAACTCCATACAATCCATTTTCATATATTCCTAATTCGTTACTAATTGTAAGTCTTGTTAGTCCACTCAAAAGCCAATAAGATAAAGTTACTATACAAAGCGGTAATGCAAAAACAAAAAGCTCTCTCATTAGCCGAAAAGAGACGATACTCATCCTAAAGTTATTAATTATCATTAATTTTTTTTCCAATACAAGCAACTGAATCGAAGTTCCGATTATATAGGAAATATATAGCGCTTCTATTCCCATATCATAAATAGCGATTAGTATTATATTAAGGACAATACCAATTACACTATTGAATATCCCCGTTGCAACTAATAAAGTATCTTTAAAAAAGCTTCTGGCCACACAATTATAAAAATATTGAAAAGCATATAGCATTCCATACATAAAAATAAAATATTTATAATCTATATCATATTTAAATGAATTAGTTAAAATAAAAAATAAAGCAATATATAGTAATAGACCGGAAAATAGGATTATTATTCCGTTTGATATCACCATATATTTGTCAGACTTTTTTTCGTACTCAAAAGTGAAACGGAATATACTATCCCAAACTTGAAAGAAAATAATAGGAACTGAAAGATTAATTAATGAAATTGTTAAATCATAGTAGCCATATGACTGAGGATCTATTTTAGAAGTGTACAATGGCAACAAAAAGAAGCCTGTTAATTTTGTTAATGTGTTACCAATAAAAAACACTGCAGATGTTTTAATAAATTGTTTTATATAATTATTCATTTTATATTCAGTCCTTTTTTGTATTTATTTTATATTTCCTAGAGAATTGTTCCGCGTATTTCCGATTATTATGGACGAATATTACTAATTGTACACCCTCCCATAAATATCTGTAGATTTCTTCATATTCTTTCGCAAAAAGAAATGCATCACCATATTGTACACACTTATCATAGTTCTTTTTAAAAAACCATCTAGAAAAGGACCAACTTGCTACATATACTCTTCTTTTTAGTAATTTTAAACCACTACATTTGAAAAAGTCAGATGGTAAGGCCAAAAGATAAGGTGCACTAGTATTGGAATCTATATAAGTTTCAATAATATCCTTTAACTCCAACTGTAGTTCTTCTGAAAAAGACTGATAATGAATCCCCTTCCCGGAAATAAGATTAAATTCTCCATCACCAAATCTAATTAGAGATTTTTTATTTGACTTTATCTCCCTAACAGTCTCAACCGATGTTAAAAACTGCGCATTACTCACACATTTAATTGAGGACAGAAAATAATAAAGTGTCCTGATCCAACTTGATACTCGATACACCACGAGTGTTGATTATCCAAAATTATACATACGCCTTCCATAAATTTGGGCATACCTCACATTTCGCACCCTTCCGACGAAAATCGGGAGGATTTTTTTGCATCGATGTGGAATGAATCCTTGACACACAAGGAATGCAAAGGAGTTTGTCCACCATGGATGTTCAAATTTGTGAGATTTATGACAGTTCCTATTTGAATATAATAAGTGCCCTTTTCCAAGATCTTGACCTTCCCCAGCTCATCGATCGGCTGGTTCCGGTGGATCCCCAATGCCAAACCCGAACCAGCGATGCGGTCAAGCTGATCATTCTGGATATCTTGAGCGGACGACAAGCACTCGTCCATTTGGAGCGATGGGCGCATGAGATCGATTTGTCGAAGCTGATCCGGCCGGGGCTGAAGCCTTCTTGGTTCAATGATGATGCGTTGGCTCGTCATCTCGACCGCCTGTATGAGGCGGATATTCACAAGGTGATCAGCACTTGCTTGATTCACATTTATCGGAAAGAAGGCCTTCCTCTCCAGGCCTTCCACGCCGATACGACGGACAAGACCGTTTACGGCGCGTATGAATCGGTCTCGTCAGAGGCCCTGCGGATCACGCATGGCTACAACCGGCATCATCGCTGGCAAAAACAGATCGGTTTCGGGCTGATCGGCAACGAGGATGGCATCCCGTTTTACGGCGATGTGCACGACGGCAACCTGCCGGACAAAACGTGGAATCCGGAGGTGCTGTCCCGTGTCCACGAACAGCCCAAACAAGCCAAGATTGAAGACGAATGGATTTACGTGGCCGATTCCGCCGCCATGACGAAAGACACTCTGGCGCAGACGAAAGCCGCCAACGCCTTTTTGATCACGAGAGGCCCATCGTCGCTCCGAATCGTCAAAGCTGCTCTGGCGGAAGCGGATGTCCAACCCGATCCAGCGTGGAGCAACTCCTTTTCGTTGGCCGAGAAAAACGGCGCGGCGTACCGGGTATGGGAAACGGCCTCGACGTATGAAGGCCACCCCGTTCGGCTGATCGTCGTCGAATCGAGCGCACTCGACCAGCGCAAAGGAAAAACGCTCGAAAAAGAGCGGGTCAAAGAAGCGGAGCTTCTTCGCGAGGAACAAGCCCGTTGGGAGCGTCACCCCTTCTCCTGCCGCGAAGACGCCGAACAAGCCCTGGCGTCCCTCAAGGCGTCCCTTCGCCCCCGGTTTCATCGGGTCAAGGCCGCGGTCGAAGAGATCGTGCGCCCGAAAAAACGGCGCGGCCGGCCGAAAAAAGGGGTGGAACCCGAGGTGGAGACGCTGTATCTTTTGCGCCTGGACGTCGAATTCCACCAACAGGCATGGGAACAGGCAAGACGGAAAGCGTCCCGGTTTGTCCTCGTCACGACCGTTCCGAAGGAATGGAAAGGCCGAACGATGGATGCTCGAGAAATCTTGAAGTTGTATAAAGGGCAAATCTCGGTGGAAATGAACTTCTCCTTTCTCAAAGATCCGTTCTTCACCGACGAGATTTACGTCAAAAAGCCAGAACGGGTGGCGGTGTTGGGCTATTTATTTCTCTTGGCCTTGGCGATTTACCGCGTCTTTCAGCGCCGGGTGCGTCAGTTCATCACACCAGAACGCCCGTTAAAGGGCGCCGGAGGCCGCAAGCTGACCCGACCGACCGGGCAAGCGATTTTTCAGTTGTTTGAGTATGTGAAAGTCGTCCTCCTCAAGCTGCCGGATGGACGCATCCAACGCGCGCTAGGAAAACCGCTCACCTACGAGCAGCGAAGGATTCTGCAAGGATTGGGAATGGATGAGAGCATTTACGTGTAACGTCATATGGAACGACTAGCGATGGTAAAAAAAGGATTGCCATCGCTTGTCGTGTTGGTCAAAAAGTTATTCTGAAAAACTAAATAAAAAATCCTTTGTTTTGACCTTGTTAGGGTGCGAAATGTGAGGCATACTCAAACAAAGCAGCGGCCATCCCGGATTTCCAATCGAGAGGAAGCTGCCCAGAGAAAAAACGGCGAACGAACGAAATGAAGGAAAGAGAGACGTTCGTCTGTTTTTTGGTTTGATCATACAGCCATCGCAGCAACACATACGCGATGAACGCCGCAAACAGTTGGTTGTATACCGCATTTTCCGTCGTGCCAAACAAGGTCGGGANAACGAAATGAAGGAAAGAGAGACGTTCGTCTGTTTTTTGGTTTGATCATACAGCCATCGCAGCAACACATACGCGATGAACGCCGCAAACAGTTGGTTGTATACCGCATTTTCCGTCGTGCCAAACAAGGTCGGGACATTCAGATATTGCTTCACCCAACGGAAAAAGACCTCAACAGTCCAACGTTGTTGGTACATGTCGGCAATGGTTTCCGCAGACGCATGGAAGAGGTTCGTCACGACCCGAATGTCGCGGCCATTCGCATCTCGAAAGATCACCACCCGGTGACGCTTGGTGGAGCGGCATTGTTTCGTCCCCAACTGGCACGTGAAGTCGGCTTGAACCGATGAGGATGTGCTGGAAAGGCGTTTCAAGCTTTTTTTCTGATGAAGTTCGATGTTGTCCTTCATCCGAATGACAAAGAGCTGATGCTGCTCCACAAATCGATCGAGGCGTTCGATTTTGA
>NZ_AYSF01000066.1:0-18961 GCF_000498995.1 Geobacillus thermopakistaniensis | reverse complement strand
GTCCCATCGTAAAAAACGCCGCCGAAAATCAGCTCGGCGTTTTTGCGCGCCAATTCAGACTCCATCCGCTCTTCTTGGGAAAACAGCTTCACGACTTTCTGTCCGGAAATGACCTCTTCGATAAAGCCGTTCATCTCACCGAGCGCCCGTTGCTGCTCACGGAAACGCACCCGCGTCCGGTTTGTGATCCAGCGCATGCCCACATACATCAGCGGCACGACAACAAGCGTTACGATCGTCAACACAACGCTCTGTGAAAGCATGACCACGATAGCGCCCATCAAAGTCAACGTGCTCGAGACGACCTGAACAACAGTACTGTTAAATGTCTGGCTCATATTGTCGATGTCGTTTGTAATCCGGCTCATCAGCTCCCCTTGCTGGCGGCGGTCAAAAAACGAAATCGGCAGCTCATGAAAATGGCGAAACAACCGCTCTCTGATCGCATGCACCGTCCGCTGGCCGACATCGATCATCCAATAGTTTTGCAAAAACGTCGCCGCGCCAAGGGCCATATAAATGGCAAGAAGCAAAACGAGCGTCGCTAAAAAACCGTCCGTCCTCCGCTCGACGATGTACACATCGACCGTCCAGCCGATGACGTACGGACCGGCGAGCGCCAGCGCTGAGCTGACGACAACCATGGCCATAGCCGCAAACAGCTTTCGCTTTTGCGGAGCGATAAATGCCCAGAGCCGCCGCAAGGTGCCGACGCTGTTTTTTGCCCGCTGCGGACTTGCTCCCAAACGCGCTCCGTGAGGACTATGCCGTAGTGACATCAATCGATCCCTTCTTTCCTTCCTGCGTGGCGACGATGCGTCGATACAGTTCGCTTGCCGCCAACAGTTGTTCATGGCTTCCTTGCGCGATCAGGCGGCCGTCTTCCAAAAGCAAAATCGTATCCGCCGCCATCGCTGTGCTCACCTTTTGCGTCACTATCACCGTCGTGCACGCATACCGCCGCAACGCTGCGAGCAGCTTTGCTTCCGTCTCTGCATCGAGCGCGCTTGTGCTGTCATCCAAAAGCAAAATGCGCGGTTGCCCAACCAAGGCGCGGGCGATCGACAGCCGCTGCTTTTGCCCGCCTGATAAATTGACGCCCTTTTGACCGATCAGTGCGTCGTATCCATCCGGAAACCGAGTGATTGTTTCATGAATTTGCGCATCACGAGCCGCCTGCACAATCTCTTCCATCGTCGCTGTCATCTTGCCGAAGCGAAGGTTGTCGGCGACCGTTCCGGAAAATAGCAGCACTTCCTGCGGAACAAAACGAACATACATTCGCAGTTGTTCGACAGAAAACTCGCGCACGTCGATGCCGTCGATCAACACTCGCCCGGCGCCTGGTTCATACAGCCGGGGGATGAGCTGAAGAAGCGTCGATTTGCCGGAACCAGTCGCCCCTAAAATAGCCGCCGTTTCTTGCGCGTGGATGACAAACGATACGTCAGAAAGCGCGTCAAGTTCGCTGTCTGGATAGCGGAACGAAACGTGCTCAAAGCGAATTTCCCCGCGCCGGACGATCGGTTCATCGGCTCTGTGCTCCCCGCTTCGCTCTTCCGGCACCTCAAGCAGTTCAGCGAGGCGGGCGGCCGAGGCGCGCGCCCGCGAGAACGCCATGGTAATAAACGTAAACATCGACATTTTCGGCGTCTTTTTTGTTTTCAAAGNCTTGATTTTGATAAAAATGCGCCGAAAACCCGGACTCAACATCCAGGCGGCCGAAAAACAGCAGAGCGAGAATGGCCGTGTTCATCAAAACCAACAACACCGGGCTGATCGTCTCGATGAGGCGCAGCACGCCCATCGTCCGCTCCATGAGCGCATTGTTCGCCGCCGCAAATCGCTCCTCTTCATATTCTTTTCTCATCCATGCTTTGATGAGGCGCATGCCGGCCAAATTTTCACGCATCACGCCATTCACTCGATCGAGCGCCCGTTGGACGGCGGAAAAGGACGCCGCTGCCCTTTGCACAACCCACAATAAAAAAGCGGCGGAAAGCGGAACCGCGACCGCTAAAACCAACGCCAGACGAGCATGGACGACAAACGCCATCGCGACGCCAAAGACGACCAGAAGCGGTGCACGCAAGGCGATGCGCAAACTCATAAACAANGCGGCGGAAAGCGGAACCGCGACCGCTAAAACCAACGCCAGACGAGCATGGACGACAAACGCCATCGCGACGCCAAAGACGACCAGAAGCGGTGCACGCAAGGCGATGCGCAAACTCATAAACAACATGTTTTGCACTTGGGTCACATCGTTCGTCATCCGGGTGATGAGCGAGGCCGGCGCCAACTGCTCGATGCGCGCAAGCGAAAACGATTGGATTTTGGCAAACAGCGCCGTCCGCAGCGCAAATCCGTACTCCTGACCGACGTAGGCAGCAGCAAATGAGTTGGCGATGCCCGAGGCAAACGCCAACAGCGACGCCCCGAGCATCACGGCTCCCCACGTGAAAATGGCCGCAACATCCTGTTTCATGACACCATCGTCGATGATTTTCCCCATCAACAGCGGCTGCCAAAGCTCGATGATGAGCTCGGTCAACATAAACAACCAAGCCAACGCCATCCACTTCCAGTATGGCCGCAAATAGATAAGCACCCGCCCCATGTCTGCGCCACTCTCCTCTCCATTCCGATCGCGGGGCCCAGCCGCCGTTCATCGTTGTGTGTAATTTTATTCTAAACCCGAAATATTTATTTGACAATGAGAATGCATTTGCAGAAGCAGGGATGCTCCCGGCCAAGAGGAACAAAACCCCCGAACGAATGTCTCATCGCTCGGGGGCCATCGGCGGCAATAGGGGAACAACTGGTCTGTTCAGTCGTTTCTATCGAGATGCCCGACTGGCGGGGGACTGAACAACACCGCTTCCAGACCCATGCATGGGTCTGTGAAGCAGGGGGTTATTCAGTCTTCCATCACACCTTGCCTTCAGCAGTCGGAAAAATAGACGACACGCTTTTGGGCCAGCGAAATGTGAAACCTTCCAGTTGATTCGGCATGAGAGCCATGTCTATGACGAACGCTGACGCCATGCCGAATAAAGCGCCTCCTGGCTAATATGGTCGAAAGAGCTTGGCGGTGCAAGGGACAACAGCTGTTGTTCATCGCCAACGATCGGCAACAGCCGGTCGAGCTTGGCCATCAGCAAAATCTTTTCTATAGCGGCGTTATCCCGGACGACGATGGCCATGACGCGGCTTTCGCTGACGATTTGCTTAAAAAAGCGGACAAGGAGCGCTAATCCAGTACTGTCCAAAAATCGAAGGCCGCTCACGTCGACAACGACAAGGCGGCGCTTGACAGCAGCCACCGCCGTCGCCAGCTTTTGTTCCGCCGCGAGCTGCGTATCATAGGCGAGCCGTCCAGTTAGCTTGATGCATTCGTATGCGCGTTCTACAACCATTTCCAATTCAAACGACAACCGATGCTGTTTCATTGTATCCCCCTATCGTTGACCAGCCATGCCTTGCCCTCGGCCACCACCCGCATTCGTTCCGATCACATGGGTGCATCATTGCACCAAAGCCAGTTATGTTGCATTCCGACTCATTTTCATGACAAGCATCCGACGGCCGCCCTTTTGCTCAACCCACATAACGTCATCCATAATTTCTCGGATAAATAGCAACCCTCGTCCCGATTCGGCGAGCAATACATCAGAGAGCGTCATTTGATCGAGCTGCTCGATCACTTCCGCCGGAACGCCGCCGCCCTCGTCTTCAACCGCCACGGCCACATCAGCGCTTGTGACGAAAAAGGAGAGCGAAATCGTCCCCGCCTCCATCCCCGCCCGTTGAACAGCTTTAACGGCATTGACGACCGCTTCATGCACCGCCAACACAAACAATTCCGCATCACGGACAGCAAACAACGAAGCAGCCTGCTCCGCAAGGAGATGGCAAACCAAAACCGCTTCCTCGTCCGCCCGGCAGCGCACGATCCATTCACACACCACCAAGCGTCCCGCCTATCCATGAACCGTGATGGACAATAAGCAAATGTCGTCCGAAGGGCTGACAAGCGGCGGACCTTGGCTGATTAAACGTTCGAGGAAGCGTTTATCCGGCAAATGGCGGCACATTTGCGTACATAAGCGAATTTTTTCAATGCTTTGCAAAATCGACGGGTCGATCTCCTCTAAAATGCCGTCTGTATACAAAAGGAGGCGGGCCCGCTTGTCGTAATGAATCACCTCTTTTTCAAACGGCAAGGAAAACGGGCTGCCGATCGCCAAACCGCCTTTGTCCAACTCACGGACGCTTCCGTCGTCCAAAACGAGCAGCCCAGCCGGATGGCCGGCGTTGGTATATTCAATTTTCCGCTCTTTCGTGTCAATCACTAAATAAATCATGGAAAATAGGTGGCGGATGTCGTTGGCCTCATCAGGAAACAACGTTTGCACATGCTTCTCCAGCTCGCTCGCCACCGAGACCGGGTCAATGACGCGCACGATCAACCCGCGCAAAAGCGAGCGGAGCAACATGCTCACCAAGGCCGACGAAATGCCGTGGCCCATCACGTCGATGACGATCACCCCGTAGCGGTACAGGTCGATTTGATAGCAAGCGTAAATATCGCCTGACAAATCATCGGATGGAATATAGACGGCATCCATCGTCACCGCCTCGTTTTGAATGAGCGGCGTCAGCAAATTTTGCTGAATTTTTTTGGCCAGCTCGACTTGGCGCCGCCGCTCAGCCTCTTTTTGCTTTTGCTTCGTCTCGTCTTCGACAAGGACGATATATCCGTCCGCCTGAAGCACGGGAATGACCGTATAGGCGACATTGGCGGACGTGCCGTCCCGGCGCTGCACCATCCCTTCGCCGCATCGCTGCTCTTTGGGAGGAAACGGAAGCCATGTTTGGCTGCCGCAACGAAAGAGCGACCATATCGGGCGGCCGACCGCCTCTTCTTTTCGGCGCCCAAACAGCCGCTCTGCACTAAGCCCCCAATCTTGCACGGTNTCCGTCCGCCTGAAGCACGGGAATGACCGTATAGGCGACATTGGCGGACGTGCCGTCCCGGCGCTGCACCATCCCTTCGCCGCATCGCTGCTCTTTGGGAGGAAACGGAAGCCATGTTTGGCTGCCGCAACGAAAGAGCGACCATATCGGGCGGCCGACCGCCTCTTCTTTTCGGCGCCCAAACAGCCGCTCTGCACTAAGCCCCCAATCTTGCACGGTTCCGTCCGCCGCCACCGGAACAACAGCGAACGGGGCGGAATCGTAAATGACCTCAAGCAACTCAGACGGCGTCGGTCGATCAGCCGGAGGCATAGCGGTTTGTTCAACAAAATGCCAAACGAGCCATTCTCCCTCGCTGCCTGACAACCGATAGACGTTCATCCAGCTCATGTATGCTTTCCCGCTTTTCGCCACATGGCGCGCTTCTCCTTGCCAACATCCGTCCTTTTTTACCGCCTCGGCGATGCCGTCCAACAACGCGGCCGACCATTCGGCTGAAAACAGAACGCCGACCGGCCGCCCGACTAATTCGTTTTTGGCAAATCCGAGCCATCTTGGCGTCGGTTCGCTGACCGCAACAATCGAAAGTTGACGGTCGGTAATCACCATGCCGCTGCCCAACTGTTCCGCGTCTAGCTGATCGATCGCCTGTACATTCGCCTTCACCATCGTTCAACCCTTTTTCGTTATAATCAAAATCAATAGCCTTCAGCTGACACCGGCTTCCCGAAACAAAAACGCGCATCGGCGCCGGGTTGTTTCCACCCCGCCTTCGGGTTGCATGTTCAGCACCACTTTTCGCCCCATTGTTCCTCGTAGGAACAGGTTATTGTTGTATTCGTGTTTTTTTGCGGTTTTTCCTGCTTGCTGCCGCATAAATCTTCTAGTCCGTTTTTCTTATTTTGCCGATGATCCAAACCGCCGGCGAATCGCCGCAATCACAAGCAAGAGCAACGGAATGATGATTTGCAGCGGGATGTGCAGATAGAACGTGACAATCTTTAATCCTTCATGAATATGCTCCACATAGTTGCTGGCCATCGCCACCGACCACAATAAGACAAGCGCCCCAAACGGATAAACAAGCCGCTGGTGGTTCGAAAACCCGAATACATGAGCCACCCCCACGACGCCGGCATAAAAAAAGATGGAGACTTTGAAAAACCCCCCGATCACTAGAGCGACCATAAAAAAGACATCAAGCCGCTCTAAAAAGTGAGCGACTTGAATGCGGCGGATCGTATCGAGCAACGGAAACGATGAACGTGACACCGCATCAGCTCCCAAGACGGCCGTATTAACGGCCATAATGATCGCCAGGTTGATCCCGGTCAACACCATCCCGGCAACGGCGGCCCGCCGCGCTTTTTCCGGACGATTCAAGTATGGAAACAGCATGGTAAACACGATCATTTCGCCAAACGGCACGTACAACGTTTCCGTGAACACCGTTTTCCACACCCGTTTCCACCCTTCCTCTAATACCGGTTGGAGCTGGGTGAGATCAACAACTCCGGAAGCGATAACTAAGATGAATCCAACAACCGCCAGTATTTGCAATAACGTATAAAGCAGTTCGCCGGTGCGCGCCAATACTTCGATGCCTTTATAGGCGCTGTACATGACCGTCATAGCCATAAGGGCATTCAAAACAAACAGCGGTGTTTCCGGATAGGCAAACGTGAGCAACAGTTCGCCAAAATCACGCAACACACGGGCGGAGATATAGAAAAAATAGGTAATATAGAGAACCGCCAACAACTTGCCGAGCGGCTTGCCGACGATATGTGTCACATAGGAAGTCAGCGGCTGATCGGGGTAATAATGAAACAAACGCTCGTAAACCAAAAACAGCAACAGCCCAAGCGCCAGACCGAGCAAAATGGTGATCCACACATCTTGCTTGGCGCTGACGCCGAGCGGAATGACGATCGCACTGCCATGCTCAAACAACACAATCAGGACAAACAGCTGGCGCATATTGATTTTACTATGTTCCATCTCGCTCCATCGCTCCTCACTCCACCGTATCCAAGTTTTTTGAGCCGAAAACGCTTATTTGATGTATGGCGTATTCCGCAATCCCGTGCGCCGAATGTAAGCATCCACTTTCACTGTCACCTGAAGATGAGGGAAATAGCGGTCATCCCACTCTTTTTTGATTCTTTTCCACAGGCGGGGGTGGGCGCGATGCACCGCCTCGCCAAAACCAAAAACATCAGTTTTTTCATACTGGGCCGTTTCAATCGCCTGTTTCACTTCCCGTTCAATATCCCGGCCAATGGCCTTTTCCAATTGGAACAATTGCCGGTAGTCATCCAAACGAATCGGAACGTATGCTTCACTGATATCTCCTTCCGTTTGAATGTGAACCAAAATCGATGGCCTTCCCTTTTTCCATTGGGGCTTGACTTCTGTTTTCACCCGCACGGTTCGATAGCCAATCGCTTCTTTTTTTCCATTCCAGGGGATCGTGATATTCGTTTGTTTAATTCGATCCAGCACCCAAAGCACGCCCCTTGATGTCGACCCGCTCACCCAGCGAACAAGGTGATCTTTTTTAAATAATGCCAATCCGTCCAAACTGATTCGGACGTTCGGGACCGATGTCTGGACGTTGGTTTGCCGTTTGCCGCGCTGGGGATCCCCTTCAATGGTAATACCGGTCATCACCGGATTTCTTCCGGCTCCAGACAAGCTACGAATCGCCCACCAGACATCGGTGTTGATTGTCTGCCCCCAGGCCATCTCGGAAAACTCCAACGTCTTAATAATTTGGTTGGCGGAAATTTTATCAATCGGTGTCAACACAGCTAGCACATCTTTCGCCGAATGGCCACGGGCAACAACCAGCCGTGAGGTCGTGCGAAACTGGTTGTTCCGTTCCATCGCATCGAATACCCCATTCAACCCCTCACGCGCCACTTCCTCGCTGATGACCACCAAGTTGGTATGAGCGTAATACAGGATGCGCGACAGCTTTTTCGAGGCTTTTCGGCTTGCCTCGACCAACGTGTCTCCGGTCGACGTATACATGGAAACGGGCACGCCGGCCGCCCCGCCGCCACGCTGGGTCGCGCCGGCGACGTTGCCCGGGTTGACGACTTGAAACGAGGCCAAATATCTGCCGTCTTCTGTTTTATCAAGGCCAACGGCAATGACAAACGCTAAGTCAGGAAGCTCCTTTTTACTCCAACAACCAGCCAGCAACAGCGCACAAACAAAAAAGGACACAAACATGGCGATAGATCGTTTCATGATCCATCCTCCTTTTCCCGGCGTGTTGGTGCCGGAGGCTGCGGTTTCTGACCCCCTGATTGGCGAATGATATTTTTCTGGTTAATCAGGCGCGGCCGCTCGCGGTACATCCATGTCGGGATTCGAAACAGGGTATCGCCCATATTAGATGGGGTGAACGGAGCGAGCGGCGACATGTATGGCACCCCAAACGAACGCAAGCTGCATAAATGGAGAATCATGACCAACAACCCCATCATGATGCCGTAAAACCCGAACATCGCTGCTAAAAACATCAACCCAAAGCGGATGAGACGGGCTGAAATGGCGATGGCAAACGACGGCGTCGCAAAGCTGGCGATCGCCGTGATCGAAACGACGATCACCATCGCCGAGGAAACGAACCCAGCTTCCACTGCCGCCTGCCCGATGACCAAGGCGCCAACAATCGACACCGCCTGTCCGACTGCACGCGGCAGCCGAATCCCCGCTTCACGCAAAATCTCAAATGTCACTTCCATCATCAACGCCTCGACAAAACCAGGAAACGGTACGGCCTCACGCTGGGCGGCAATGGCGATGACAAGCTGAGTTGGGATCATTTCTTGGTGAAACGTCGTCGCCGCTATATAAATGGCCGGCGCAACGAGCGAGAGAAAAAAAATCAATACGCGCAAAAAGCGAAGAGCAGTGGCGATATCAAAACGGGCATAATAATCCTCTACCGCTTGAAAAAATTGGATAAACAAAGCCGGCACGATCAAGATAAACGGCGTCCCATCAATAAAAATCGCTATCCGTCCTTCCAACAGGTTGGCGGCTACCACATCGGGACGCTCGGTATGATAGATCGTCGGAAACGTCGTAAACGTTTGATCTTCGATTAATTGTTCAATATAACCGGACTCAAGCACGCTGTCCGTATCAATGCGGCGCAGGCGCGCTCTCACTTCCTCGATAACCTCGTCATTGGCAATGCCTTTGATGTACATGATCGCGACATCCGTTTGCGTCACGGTGCCGATTTGCATCGTTTCCATCCAAAGATTGGGATTTTTAATGCGGCGGCGGATCATCGCGGTGTTCGCGCGCAACGACTCCGTAAATCCCTCGCGCGGCCCGCGGACGGCGATTTGCGTCTGCGGTTCCTCGATCGAACGATATTGGCCGCCTTTGGTGCTGGCGCTGACAGCGGACGGCACCCCGTCCAACAAGATGATGGTCTCTCCGGAAAACAGCTCCAAAAACAGGTGTTCCCAATCGACGACATGCTTCACACCGCCCACCGCGGCCAACTTTTGTTCGATCCACGGAAACCATTCTTTTTCTGTTAATGACAGTGGAAATGACGCCTCCAGCAGCGGCGTCAGCAAAAACTCGTACACATGTTTTTCGTCAACAAGGCCATCCACAAAGACGATGGCTGCTTTGATTTGCCTCTCTTGGCCCAGCGAAAACCGACGGATGACGACATCGCTGCTTTGTCCAGTCGTTTGGCGGATGATGTCAAGGTTGACGGCTAATTCAGCTGACATCGGCTCTTGCGGGACGTCCGCCGCCTCGCCGCTATGGTCCGGTCCTTCTTGTTTCACCCCGTCATTGATCTGCTTTTTTTGTCGGCCCATTCCCCATTGAAACAGCATGTTTTTCCTCCTCACTCCGCTTCCTTTTTATCCCTCATTATGGACACGAAATCGGGAGGACATACGCCCGTGAATCGCTTTTGGATCAATAGAAAAAACTAAAGAAAAACAGCAGGTGGAACGCCATGAAACTAATTGTTGTTTGGCTGATGTTTGCCTTGCTCGCCATAGGAACGATGGTAAGCATGGATCAGTTGATGGGGATGACCTTGCATCAATCGTTGCATATCGTGCTGAATCCCTTTCGGGTAATGGAAACGCCGGAACTATTTATTTTATCCTTGTTCATTTTTTTGCTGTTGCTCGATCTGTTGAACGTTTGGATGTGGAAACGAAAAAACAAAACGTCTTGACCAACAGCCGGGGGCAAAAAGAGGAAGGTGCCCCAAAAGCAACGGGACACCTTTTCTCTTCATCGGGCGTTACCTTTTCTGTATTTGCTCCCAATGATGCTGTTGTTGCAACCACTCGCGAACATGGGTGCTGTGTGAAGACAAGGGAACGGTAAACGAATCGCCGTCGCTTTGCAGCAATTCAATATTCCCCTGCCATGTGCTCCCCCCGCCGATGATGTCCTCCACCGGCTCATTCCACAAATCTTGTTTGAGCGCCTGGACAAACGACTCAATCTCCTTCGGCTCGGCAAGCACAACCTCTGCCCGCCCGGTTTCCACATTTCGGATCGTCACCTGACGGATCGGCGCATAGCCGCTTGGGCGAAGCAGCAAATAATATTGCTGCTTATATTCTTTTGAGCCCATGATGCGCTGAAAATACGGCATGTACGGTTCAATCGGCACTACGTAGCGGCGGAGGAGGCGCGTGCCGTCTTTTAGCACATAGCCGATCACAACTGTCCGGATGTTGGCAAACCGAGGCGGCGACGGCTGATCGTGCACAAGCTGCTCATGGAACGCCCTTACTGCCTTGATGTTTTCTTGGCTGCGCAAAAACTGGTCAACCTCTTCAAATGAGCGGCCTATCATTTCAGGATGTTCAAAATTCATGGCCGATTGGCCGAAATATACTTGTTTGATGTCCGCCAGCGCCGGCACGCGCTGTTCGTAACCGAGGGGATCGAAATGAACAAGCAGGCAGATGACCCCCATCGCTCCCGCAAACGCGATATATCCTTTCCAACGGTGAAAGACGCGCCACGTTTTCGCAATCACCATCTGGGCAATGGCATACCCGATCAAGGAAAAGCTGATATAGCCGAATATCGTCCAGTTCCACTTGCTTTCTACGTTTCCGAAATAGAAACCGCCAACAAGCCAAGAACAAAATGCCACTCCATACACAAACAGCGGGCGAAGCACTGAAAAGGCGAGCGCCTGCCCGGCCGCTTCCGTCGGCCGCCGCTCGTACAGCCAAATGGACAAACTGAAAAATAGAAGCGACAACAGCAGCAACATCCCGATTTCTCCCGCACTCATCGCTTGATCCGTCAGCATCGCATAACGAATCGGCATCACCCACTGTTCCAGTTCGCTTGATAAATAGTACATATCCGGAAATCCGTATAATAATAGCGACAAGTTGCTAAACATAAGGACCATGATGCCGGCCGGAAAAACGAGAAAAATGTTTGTCAACACAATATGAAGCACCGATTGGCCGACAAGCACCCCCATAACGATGCTAAAAGCAAAAATAACCGTTTCCATCACCAGCGTCTCACCGAACCAGCGCCCTACATCCGCCGCCCCAATCGGCCACGGGAGATCGAGCCCATACAGGCATCCAATGGCGGCCAACGCGGTCACGGCAAGCGGCACAATTAAAAGCATCCAGCCAAATAGCACTTGCCCCACAAGCAGTTCGGTGCGGCGGATTGGCAAGCTATGGATGAAATCAGCCGACCGTTTCTCGTGCATGTAGCGAAGCACACCGGCCGCCGCCAAGATCGGGACAAGCCAAGCAATCAACGTCTCGAACCCGTTGGATATATAGTATACGTTCTTCCATTGCGGCACATTTCCGACTTTTGGATCATATTGCGAGTACGAAAGCCCAATCGGCAATACGATCGCCGCCAGCCATAACAGCAGATGAATGATGGCAATCCAGCCGATTTGGCGAACATTTTGCGTCCACATGGCGCGGTTAGCCGACAACCGTTTCGCGGACATCGACAACATCCCCCATTTCATACACAAAAATTTCTTCCAACGACAACGGCAAGACGTCAAGAATGAGCGGAGCAAACGAACTCACCGTCTCTTCGATGGATCGTTTCTCGCCGCGGACGACAAGAAGAACGATGCTGCCGCGCTCCTCGCGATGCACGATGTCAAGGCGTTCGGCCAACTCGCTCGGAAATCCGCCGCGAAACGCGACTTGAATTTTATGCATCCCGGCGCGCAGCTCGTTTAAATCGCGCTCCATCCGTACGGTCCCTTGCGCCATCAATCCGACGATGTCGCATAAATCTTCGAGCTCGCGCAAATTGTGCGACGAAATGACGACCGTCATCTCCCGTTCGGCCACTTCTTCTATGAGCAGCTGCTTCACATGACGGCGGACGAATGCATCGAGCCCATCAAGCGGCTCATCCATAATGAGCACATCCGGCTGGACGGAAAAGGCGAGCCAAAACGCCGCTTGGCGCTGCATGCCTTTGGAAAACTGCTGAATTTTTTGATCAACATCAAGCGAAAAAGCGGACCGCAATTCTGTAAACCGCCCGCGGCTGAACGACGGGTACAGTTGCTCGTAAAAATCCGCCATTTGCCGAATCGTCGCGTGCGGAAAAAAGTAGACAAAGTCCGGCAAAAACAAAAGGCGTTGCTTCACCCGGACATTTTCCCACACATCCTCCCCGTCCACTGTAATCGTTCCGCGATCTTGGCGGAGAATGCCGGCCATCATCTTTAGCAGCGTCGTTTTCCCGGCGCCGTTCGGGCCGAGCAGCCCGTAAATCGATCCTTTTGGCACCATCATGTTCGCGCCCTTGACAGCGGCAAATCGATCAAACATTTTCGTCACGTCCACAAGTTGAATCACGATTCTCCCCCTCTTTCTCTCCTTCTCGAACCCATTGCCATAACTGCTCATTTGTCACCCCTAAAAACCGTGCTTCCTTGACAAGGCGGACAAGCTGCTCACGGACCGCAGCGATCGCCTCGATGTTTGGTTCTTTCGAGCGCGGGGCAACGAAGCTGCCTTTCCCTGGAATCGAATAAATCCAGCCGTCGCGTTCCAGTTCGCGGTACGCTTTTTGAATCGTGTTCGGATTCACCATCAGCTGTTTCGCCATCGTCCTGACCGATGGCAGCTGATCGTGCGGCTGCCATAGTTCGCGGACGATCATTTCTTTCATTTTGTCAATCAGTTGTTCGTAAATCGGCTGGCGACTGCGGATATCAAGCTCAAACATCTCCCCTCCTCCTCTCATTGTCACAACCGTACTATAACTAATAGTACACATAAAACAGAAGAAAGGCAAGAGTTTTTTCCAAAATAAAGAAAGAATCCATCCCTGGATTCTTTCTTCCTCTCATTCCGACGCCGTCGGCCGCCGCGTTGACCGTTGCCGCTCGGCGGGCTGATACGTCTGAACAAACAGCCCATCTCCTTCGAGCCACTCGGCGATCAACACGTCTTTTGGCGAGGCAATTCCTTGTTTTTGCAGTTTGGCGGCCAGCCATTGCTCCGTTTTCCCAAGCTCCGCTAATTCGTCTGCCAACAGCTGGCCATCCCGGATCAGCGTCACCGGGACATACACCGGGTGGGGTGGCAGACGGAAATCTTCACGCGTCGTTTTTTGATAATGGGCTTTTTTGAGCACGCTGATCTCCCCATCGGCTTCTAAAAAACAAAACGCCACTTCGCGGATCGAAAAGGTCTCATGTTTGCGGAGCAAGCTTTGCAGCTGATTGAGCGTCAAGCGGCTTTTTTTCAAAGCCTCATAATCGATGACGCCGTTTCGAATAAGCGCCGTCGGCTTCCCCTCGCTCCATAAGCGGAACGACAACCATTTTTGGCTCGCATACTCGACCAAAAGCAGCATCGCTCCCCAAAGGGTAATCGAATAGATGATGTACCAAAGGTGAATATGGTCGTCATACAGCGCGTTGCCGAGCAGCTCGCCAAGGACAATGGCCGAGATAAACGTAAACGGGCTCATTTGGCTGATCAACTTTTTGCCGGCGATTTTCACGACAGCGAACAACAGAATAAAGCCGGTGACCAATTCGATCGTCAAATGAAGCCATTTCATGCTGCGCCCCCCTTGCATGCCGTTGATGTTCGCCCTTTCTTCCCTGTATTGTGCCCCCTGCCGCCTGAGAAGTTTCGCTGTTGGTTTGCCGTTTGCGCGGATAAATTACCCTAGACTGGAAACACTATCGTTCTAGAGATTGCATGGAAAGAAAGGGATCCATGATGAACGGACAGCCGCTTAGCGCCCTGCAATTGTTATTCATGGTCATGCTGTCAGTCGGGCTGATGAATCATGTCATCATCATCCCCTTTATGCTTGAGGCCGCCCACCGCGATGCGTGGGTCGCCGCCTTGGGAGCGTTGGCGTGTTTGCTCGTTTGGCTGCCGCTGCTTTATTTCACCATCCGACAACTGAACGGCGAGCGGCTGTTTGACTGGCTCAAGGCCCGGTTTTCGAGCGCGGCTGCTTATGCGGTGGCCGGTGTCAGCAGCGCTTTTTTGCTTCTTCATAGTTTTGTCACGCTAAACGATACCATCACGTTCACCACCACCTCTTATTTGACGGCGACGCCGAGATGGGCGCTGATTTTGGTCATCGTGGCCGTTTGTTTTTATAACTCGTACCAAGGCATCGACTCGATTGCCAACACTTCCATGATCATTTGCCCGTTCGTCATCGTGTTTGGTTTTTTCGTTATGCTCTCGACCACGCCTCATAAAGATTATTCACTGCTCAGACCAACGCTTGAACATGGTGTTGGACCTGTGCTCAACGGCATGATGTACGCCGGAGCGGGATATGTGGAAGTGATCGTTCTATTGTTTCTCTCCCATCGCCTGCCTCGCCCATTTTCATGGAAGGCGCTTGCCGCCATCGCTGTTTTCACAGCCGGGCTGAGCATCGGGCCGACGATTGGCGCCATCACCGAATTTGGCCCCGAGCAGGCGACGCGCCTTCGCTATCCGGCGTTTGAGCAATGGCGGATGGTCAGTTTAGGGACGTACATTGAGCATGTGGACTTTCTGTCGGTCTATCAATGGCTGTCCGGCGCCTTTATCCGCATCTCCTTATCGACAGCGCTGATTGTGGAATTGTTTCCGATCCGCCATCCGCAAACCCGCCGTTGGGTGCTCATTGTCCTCTACTTGGCGATCACATTGGCGGCGCTGGCGCCGGTCAGCGATGAACAGTTTTTGCATTTTGTCAAACATGGGGTGCTGCCGGCATCGCTGCTGTTTAGTCTTGCGCTGTCCGTTGTGTTAAGTGGTTTCGCTTTGTTGGCATACCGAAAAAAGAAAAGAGGGATGACATGATGAAACGACCCATGCGCGCCGCCGAAGGCAAGCGGTTGAAAGACGATTACACAGGGCTCGAGACCGTCATCATCTCCGAAGAGGCGTTGCGCACGATGTACGCCAAATGCCCTGACGTCATCATGACGGAAGCCGCGATTCCATCCTCTTTGCCTGACGGCTCGGCGGCTGTGGTGCACTTGCTGTTTATTTATTGTGAAGAACTGTGCGATACGCAAATGCTGCAAAAGGCCATTTATCCGATGTTCCGCGAGCTGTGCGAACACCATCCATGCTTTTCGGCCGCCGACATCGAGGCCCGCAAACCGGCGGCGCTTGAGTATATGGGAAAAGAAGTGCGGATCGATGATCTCAACTTCAAGCTGTTTAGCGGTGATTTGCTCATTTATTTTCACGAAGCCGATGTCTTGTACACGATGCCGCTCGCCAGCCCGCCCAACCGCGATCCGGAAGAGCCGAACACGGAAGTATCGATCCGTGGACCCAAAGATGGATTTATTGAAGAAATCAGCAAAAACGTGGCGCTCATCCGCAAGCGGCTGCGCTCGCACCGGCTCGTCTATGAACCGTTTGTCATCGGCACGCGCAGCCAGACAAAAGTCGGGCTCCTTTATGTCGATGATATTGCCAACACGACCATCATCGATGAGGTGAGAAGCCGTCTGCTCAGTTTGTACATCGACTCGGTGACAAGCACCAATCAAATTGAGGAGTGGTTGTCTGACACCCGGTTTTCTTTGTTCCCGATGTTCGGTTATACCGGGCGGCCCGATTTTGCCGTCAATTCGCTCCTCAACGGCCGTTTTATCATCTTGGTCGACGGGGCGCCGACCGCCTTGATCGGCCCGGGCAATTTAACGTTTTTGCTGAACACGTCGGAAGATAACAACACGTTTTTCTTGTTTGTCGTATTTCAGCGCCTGCTTCGGCTCGTCGGCACTTCGGTCGCCATTTATTTGCCGGGCGCCTGGGTCGCCTTGACCTCCTTCCATCCGGACCAGCTTCCGTTCACCTTGCTGGCGACGCTCATTTTGTCGCGCCAAGGAGTGCCGCTTCCGGTGCCGCTGGAGATGTTTGTGATGATGATTTTGTTTGAGGTGTTTAAGGAAGCCGGGATGCGTCTGCCAATCGCCATCGGGCAGACGCTGTCCGTCGTCGGCGGCTTAATCATCGGCCAGGCGGCGATCAACGCGGGGCTTGCCGCCCCGGCCACACTCGTCATCGCCGCCATTTCCGTCATCTCGACATTCACGCTCGTCAACCAAAACATGGCCGGCAGCGTCACCTTGCTGCGCTTTATTGTCCTGACGGCCTCCACCGTTCTTGGCCTGTTTGGCTTCATTCTGTCGCTGTTTTTCATCTTGACTTATGCGGTCAACTTGCGCACCTGCGGCGTTCCGTACTTGACGCCGCTGGCGCCGCCCTCAAAAGATATCGGGAAAGTATTTATCCCAAGTACATGGAAACAGTTCCGCACGCGCGACCGCATTGTGCGCCCAAATGATCTCATTGCGAAAGAGAGGAAACAAAAATGAGGAAGCGGCTCTTTCCCATCATCGCTTCCGTCATCTTGCTCAGCGGCTGTTGGGACACGCGCAACATCGATCACATTGTGTATATTCATGCCATTGGGGTGGATTATAAAGATGGTCAAGTGGTCGCCTACGTTCAGCTGGTTGGTTTCACCGCCCTCGCCAAAGTCGAGGCCGGAGGCGGCAAAGAGAAAGCGGCCGTTTCCATCGGCAAAGCCGCTGGCGAAACGTTTAATATCGCGACCGACAAAATCTATCCTTCCATTCAACAAAGGGTGTCATGGGGCCATGTAAAAAGCATTGTCTTTACGAAACGGGCCTTGCAAAAAGGCATCGTGGCCGATGTGATCGACGTGCTGAACCGTTACAACGAAATTCGCCATACAGCATGGGTGTACGCCACCGATGAGCCGCTGTCCGAGCTGTTTGAAGCGACGCCGTTGTTGAACGCTTCCTCGTATTATTCGCTGTTGTCCAATCCGGAAGAAATCTTTCAACAAAGTTCGTTTATCCGCCCGATCCGGCTCAGCCGGCTGATTGTCGATATGGATGAAAAAGCCGATACAGCAAGGCTTCCTTATTTAACGCTCGACCGCCGGCGCTGGATCGAAAATAAAAAGCCGAAACCGATGCTCGCTGTTTCCGGCGTGTGTTTTGTCCACCATTACAGCCTGCAGCAATGTGTCCGCCGTTCCGATCTAGAGGGACTTCGCTGGCTCGAACACGACATTCGCCGCACCCCGATTTATGTCAAACAAAAAGGGAAAACGGTCGCCTCTCTTGTCGTCCGGGAACCGAAAACGAAATGGTCGGTCAAAGTGAAGGATGGAGAGCCCGCTTTTGATGTCCAAGTGCAGGCGCAAGGCGCCATCATCGAACTGCGCAAACCGCTCTCGCGAAAACAACTGACCAAACTGGCGGAACAAACGGTGAAGCAGGAGATCCGCCGCTTGTATGAACTTGGCAAGAAGCAGCAGATCGATATATTGAATCTGTCGGAGCAGCTGTATCGCCAGCGTCCGGATATTTGGAAACAACATCAGTCCAATGGCCTCATCCCGCTCGGCAACAACACGCTGTCCGTGAGCGTCAAGCTTGCGATCGGGGCATCCGGAAAAGAAAAGTTGAATTACCGGGCCGGTGATTGAAAATATAATAAGATCAAGTATAATTAGGAATATTAGATATATTTTGAACAGGGGAGAACGATGAACACCCATACAGAGCGAACGAGCGCCGCAAGAATGACCGTCTACCCGATTTTGTTCGCCATCAGCCTCGGCCACTTTTTGAACGATGCAATGCAAGCGGTCATCCCGGCGCTCTTTCCGATTTTGCGCTCGACAATGGAGCTGTCGTATGCGCAAATCGGCTGGGTCGCCTTTGCCTTGAACATGACATCATCTGTCATGCAACCGGCTGCTTCCGAACCATGTCGGCATGGCGTCCGGACTCATCGTCGGCCTGGCGTTTGACATGGGGGCGCTCGGCGCGGTCGTGCTCGGCAAAATCGCCGACTTGTCGTCGCTCGGCACATGAATGGGGCTTTGCAGCGTGCTGCCGCTCTTTGGCGCCTTGGCGGTTTGGCTGCCGAAAGACCGGACATAGCCAATGCATATTTTTCTTTCAATCTCTTTTCGCTATAATGGAAGGTGATAAGGTCCATTCAGTTAGGAGATTTTTCGTATGGCGGGTTTATACATTAACCAGCACGTCCTGAACAACTTATTTTATATTTTAGTCACGATCTTTGCCTTTTCGTTTATTTATGACCATAGTCGAGCGATCCGGCAGCGCCCGCTCTATGGCCAGGCGCTGCTTGGGGCTTGTTTGGCGTTGGCGGCCGTTTTGTGCATGAAATTTCCGATTTACATTGATCCGCTGTGCGCCCATGATTTCCGGCAAATTCCGTTTTTGCTTGGGACATTGTATGGCGGCGGCGCGGTCGGGGCGGTGCTGTTTGTTGTCTTGATGCTGGCACGCACCGTTTTGTACGGATTTCAGCCGCTCACGTTGATCGTTTACGCCATCATGTTTGCCATAGCGGCGGCCGCTTCGCCGCTGTTTCGCAAGCAAAAGCAGGCCGAAAAG
>NZ_AYSF01000065.1:0-13984 GCF_000498995.1 Geobacillus thermopakistaniensis | reverse complement strand
CTTCAAATTCACAAAAAAACGCCGAAAAGCCGGCGCCGACGATCGTATGCAGCTCGTCAATGAACAATATGATGCGGCCGTCGCTTTTTTTGATTTCGTTTAACACCGCTTTCAGCCGTTCTTCAAATTCACCGCGAAACTTTGCTCCGGCGACGAGCGCGCTCATATCAAGAGCGAAAATCGTTTTGTCTTTCAGCCCTTCCGGGACATCTTTGCGCACGATGCGTTGAGCGAGCCCTTCGACAATAGCGGTCTTCCCGACGCCCGGCTCGCCGATCAACACCGGGTTGTTTTTCGTCTTCCGCGACAAAATGCGGATGATGCGGCGAATTTCACTGTCGCGGCCGATGACCGGGTCGATTTTTCCCGCTTTCGCTTCCGCGACAAGGTCGCGCCCGTATTTTGCCAACGCTTCATAGGTTGCTTCCGGATGTGGACTCGTCACGCGTTGATTCCCCCTTACGTTTCTCACTGCCGCTAATAGTGCTTCCTTCGTCAGTCCAAACGACGCCAGCTGCCGAGCGACCGGCTCGGCGCCATGAGGCAACGCGAGCAGCACATGTTCGACCGATATGTACTCGTCTTGCATTCGCTTCGCTTCGTTTTCCGCCTCCTCAAGCAGCCGCGCTAAGGCGGGCGCAACATACAGCTGCCCGTCCGCCCCATGCACTTCAGGCTTTTGGCGAAGCTGGCTGCGAAGCCAGTCAGCGGCCTTTTCCTTGTCGGCGCCGGAAAGCTCCACGAGCCGCGGCGCCAGGCCGCCTTCTTGTTCGAGCAGCGCAATCAGGAGATGCTCGACATCAAGCTGTTGATGATGTCGTTCTTTGGCGAGCGACTGCGCCGCCATCAGCGCCTCTTGCAGTTTTTCCGTCAAACGGCTTGCGTCCATGCCGTTCCCTCCATTTGACCTTCTTTGACCATAAATCATTATAGCGGATCGCGAAGCACACGGCAAATCAAAAGCCACTCCATACTTGGAATGGCTTTTGTTGTGCTTCACGGTTTGCGCAAATACGTCCAATGCCGATTATGGTTCGACGTTTCCGGGAACGTATCGCCGGCTTTCAGTTTCAGCTTTTTCGGGTGTTTTACATTGTCGCCCGTTTCGCCGATTTCAATGTACACGCCGTTGTTCGGCGCTTTATCCCCTGGTTTGAAATGGCGCGGTTGGCCCATTTGTTTCATCCCCCTTGCTTCGATTGCATTTGTTAGCATTCCCGGTTTTGCCGCTGTTCATAAGAAGGGAAATGATGGGGCCGCCGCACACGGAGCGTCAAGCCTTCACAATAAAAACGTTTTTTCTCATGAAAATCCTTTTCCTTGCAAAGAACAAAAAAGGAACTCCCGAAACGGGAATTCCTTTTTCCTATAGGATCGACACTAAAATCGCTTTTTGGGCATGAAGCCGGTTGCCGGCCTGCTCAAATACGACCGAGTTCGGGCCGTCCATGACGCCGGCCGTCACTTCTTCGCCTCGATGGGCCGGCAGGCAATGCAAAAAGAGGTAATCGGGTTTGGCCGCTTTGGCGAGCTCTTCATTCACTTGGTACGGCTGGAACACTTGAAGCCGCTCGGCGCTTTCGCTTTCTTGGCCCATGCTCGTCCATACGTCCGTATAAATCGCATCCGCTCCGGCCACTGCCTCAAGCGGGTCGTGCGTCACAACAACTGTTGCTCCGGTTTTCTCGCCGATCTGGCGCGCTGCCTCGACGTATTCCTCCTTCGGCTCATAGCCTGGCGGACAGGCAATGAAAATATCCATTCCCACTTTGGCTGCGGCCGCAAGCAAGGCGTTGGCGACGTTGTTGCCGTCGCCGACATAGGCGAGTTTGACGCCTTGGAACGTTTTCTTCGCTTCGTAAATCGTCAGCAAATCCGCCAGCGCCTGGCACGGATGATCATCGTCCGTCAAGCCGTTGATGACCGGAACGGACGCATACTCGGCCAATTCCTCGACTTTTTGATGGGCAAACGTCCGAATCATCATGACATCGACGTATTGCGACAAGACGCGCGCCGTATCCGCAATCGTTTCACCGCGGCCAAGCTGCAAATCGTTGCCGTTTAAATACATCGCCTGGCCGCCAAGCTGGATCATGCCGACTTCAAACGACACGCGCGTGCGCGTTGAGGGCTTTTCAAAAATCATCGCCATTGTTTTGCCGGAAAGCGGCGCATACGGCACGCCGGCTTTTTGTTTCGCTTTTAAATCGGCTGCTAGCGCCAACAAGTCCATAATTTCGTCTGTTGAAAAATCGAGCAGCGTTAAAAAATCTCTCCCTTTTAATGACATCACTGCATTCATGCGATCACCGCCTGTTCTGCCTGTTTTTTCTTTTCCAACCAGCCGTGGATCGGCTGCACATCAAGATGATCCACATCGAGCGCCTGCAAGAAGAGCTTCAATGTCTCACGTTCCGTGAAGACGAGCAATTGTCGGGACAACGCAGTCATTCGTTTGTTTGCCTCGTCTTCCTCTTTGCCCAAGTTGATCACCGCGAGCGCCGTGTCGCGCTTCACCCAATCGGCAAACGGGACATCTGACACGATCACAAGCTGTTTCGCTTCGATTTCCGCGGCCAGCGTCTCATCGATGCCGCCAATCACATACATTTCATTGGCGTTTGCTTTCTTTCGCAAGTACGCGTAAAACGCTTTGTACGCCGCTTCTTCCTTCGTCGCGGCGATGCTGATGCCTTCACCGGTCGATTTCATCTCCGGTCCAACCATCGGGTCAACCCCCGGCAGCTTATGGGTCGAAAAGACCGGATACTTTAACACGGCGTACGGCATGACCTCCAATCCGCGAGCTTTTTCGTCAACGATGTCGACGAGTGATTTCCCAAGCAATAACTTTGTCGCAATTTGCGCCAATGGCACGCCGGTCGTTTTGCTGACGATCGGCACCGTCCGGCTCGCGCGCGGGTTCACTTCAAGGACGTATACATTGCCGTCCGCAATGACGTATTGAATGTTCATGATTCCTTTAAAGCCAAGTTTTTTCGCAATCCGGCCCGCATAGTCGATGATTTTCGCTTTTTCTTCGTCTGTGAGCGTCTGCGCCGGCAGCCAAGCATAGCTGTCGCCGGAGTGGACGCCGGCTTTTTCGACATGTTCGATAATCGTCGGCAGTAAAATGTCCGTCCCATCCGTGGCGATGTCGGCCTCCGCCTCTTTCCCGTCCAAATACGCATCGATCAAAATCGGATATGTCAATTCGCCTTGCTCAATCAAAGCGGCGAGCTGCGCCTCGCTATGGACGATAAACATGCCGCGGCCGCCGATGACATACGACGGGCGAAGCAGCACCGGGCAGCCGATCTCGGCCGCTTTGGCGGCGAGCTCCTCGGCGTTGTTCGCCATCAAGCCCGGTACGTGCGGGATGTCAAGCTCCTCAAGCAACTGGTAAAAACGATCGCGATCCTCAAGCTGGTCAATCATATCGTACGTGACGCCCAACAGCGGCACACCTGCTTCTTCGAGTCCTTTGACCAAATTGATTGCCGTCTGTCCGCCAAACTGAACGATGACATGCTTGATTTGTTCCGCTTCAATGACATCCAAGACGCTCTCTAAGGTAAGTGGCTCAAAGTAAAGGCGGTCGGCGACGGCAAAGTCCGTGCTGACGGTTTCCGGATTGTTGTTGATCATCACCGTTTCATAGCCTTCTTTTTGCAAGGCGAACACGCTATGAACGGAGCTGTAGTCAAACTCAATGCCTTGGCCGATGCGAATGGGTCCAGCTCCAATGATCAGCACTTTCTCCTTGCCGCTCGCTTTCTTCCGCTCGTCTTCGCCGAAATAGGTCGAGTAGTAATAATCCGTTTCCGAATGAAATTCGGCCGCGCACGTGTCGACCATTTTGTATGACGGCACGATGCCAAGTTCCTTCCGCTTGTTGCGCACATCAAGCTCCGTCACGCCCCACGTTTCGGCCAAAAAGGCGTCGCTTGCCCCTTTTTCTTTCAAGAAGCGCAACGTCGGCTCATCGATCGTATCGATCGTGGTGGCTGCCGCCTGTTTTTCGAGCGCCACGAGCCGTTCGAACGAAGCAAGGAAAAAGCGGTCGATTTTCGTCCATTCGTGAATGGCTTCGACCGCCACCCCGCGGCGGAGCAGTTCCAAAATGGCGAAAAAGCGGCGGTCGTCTTTGTCGACAAGCAGCTGTTTCAGCTCGTCATCCGTTTTCGCCGAAAGCTCCGGCAAAAACAGTCCGTTGTTTTTTCCCTCGAGCGACTGCACCGCTTTTTGGAATGCCCGCTCCATATTGCGATCGATCGCCATCACTTCCCCGGTCGCTTTCATTTGCGTACCGAGCTTCCGGTCCGCGTGCGGGAACTTGTCAAACGGCAAGCGCGGAAACTTGACGACGACGTAGTCCAAGGCCGGCTCGAAGCTGGCGTACGTCGTTTTCGTCACCGGATTGACGAGTTCCGCGAGCGTATAGCCGACCGCCAGCTTCGCCGCAATGCGGGCGATTGGGTAGCCGGTCGCTTTCGAGGCGAGCGCTGACGAGCGGCTGACGCGCGGGTTGACTTCGATTAAGTAATATTGTTTGCTGTTCGGGTCAAGGGCGAACTGAATGTTGCAGCCGCCGATGATCCCTAATGCGGAAATGATCTTCACCGCCGACGAACGGAGCATTTGGTACTCCTCATCGGTCAACGTCTGCGACGGTGCGACGACGATCGAATCGCCCGTGTGGATGCCGACTGGATCGACGTTTTCCATATTGCAAACCGTGATGCACGTATTCGACTGGTCGCGCATCACTTCGTATTCAATTTCTTTAAACCCGGCGACGCTCCGTTCGATCAAACATTGGCGGATCGGGCTTTCGGCCAGCCCTTTTTCCACGAGCGCGAGAAACTGCTCCATGTTTTCGGCAATGCCGCCGCCCGTCCCGCCGAGCGTATACGCGGGACGAATAATGATCGGAAAACCGATTTGTTCGGCAAACGCGACCGCTTCCTCGACGCTTGTGACAATTTCGCTCTCCGGCACCGGTTCGCCAAGCTCATGCATTAACGCGCGGAACGCTTCGCGGTCTTCCCCGCGCTTGATCGCTTCAATCGGTGTTCCGAGCAGTCTCACCCCATACTTTTCAAGCACGCCGGCTTCATGCAGCTGAAACGCCAAGTTGAGCCCTGTCTGGCCGCCGAACGTGGCGAGCAGCCCGTCCGGGCGTTCTTTGGCAATAATCGCTTCGACCGCATCGACGGTGAGCGGTTCAAAATACACGGCATCGGCATGAACTTCATCGGTCATGATCGTCGCCGGATTGTTGTTCACTAAAATGACGCGATATCCTTCTTCCTTTAAGGCGATGCACGCTTGTGTGCCGGAATAATCAAACTCGGCGGCCTGGCCGATGACAATCGGCCCCGACCCGATCAGGAGAATCGACTGAAGCGAAGAATCTTTAGGCATACACGTTCTCTCCCTTGAACACGGTTTGCAAAAATTCGTCGAAAATATAGCCGGTATCTTGCGGCCCCGGATGCGCCTCCGGGTGATATTGCACCGACAAAATCGGTTTATGGCGATGGACGATGCCTTCGACCGAGCCGTCGTTGACGTTGATGAAGCGGATGTCAAACGGCTTGCCCGCCAAGCTTTCCTCTTTGACGACGTAACTATGATTTTGCGATGTCATCATCACTTTTTGCTTCCCGGCGTCCCACACCGGCTGATTGGCGCCGCGGTGCCCGAAGCGGAGTTTTTCCGTATCCGCCCCGTACGCTAAGGCGACAAGCTGATGGCCAAGGCAAATCGCAAGCGTCGGATACCGGTCGATCAGCTGACGGATAGCGGGAAGCTGATGGCTTAACTGTTTCGGATCGCCCGGGCCGTTCGAGAGGACAAGCCCGTCCGGTTTCAGCGCGTCAATCGCTTCCGGCGCCGTATCATGCGGCACGACCGTCACCCGGCAGCCGCGTGCAAGGAGCGACTGCAAAATCGACTTTTTATAGCCGAAATCGATGAGCACCAAATGCGGCCCGGCTTCGCCGTATGTTTCGATCGTTTTCGTTGACACCGCGCGCACTGGAAACGCCGCTTCCTCATCAGCAACTGCTGGAATCGGCGACAAACTTAATTCCGCCATCATCGTCCCAGCGGTGCGGATTTCTTTCACAAGGGCGCGCGTGTCCACGTGCGTGAGAAGCGGAATGTTCCAATGCTGCAAGTATTCTGCCAAGCTGTATTTCGCCCCGTAATGAAATCCTGTGCCGCTCGCTTCGTAGACGACGACCGCTTCGACGTGCGGCCGCTTGCTTTCAAAATCGTCTTCATTAATGCCATAATTGCCGATCAGCGGGTACGTAAAAACGATGATTTGGTTTTTATACGACGGGTCGGTCAACACTTCTTGATAACCGGTCATGCCGGTGAAAAAAACGATCTCCCCGCTCACCTTTTCTTCAAGCGGAGCGGCGAGCTCGCCGCTGAACGTTTTTCCGCTCGCCACATGCAAGTACGCTTTCATTGGCGCCACCTCATCGTTTGAGTTTTTATAACCGTTCAAGAATTTTTATGCATGAACAGGAATAAAAATTAAGCCATCGGCCGTCCGTTTACAAGACAGCTGAGGCGTTGGCGTTGTTCAACACGTTTGTTAAAATGTCCACCGCTTCATCGATTTCCGCTTTCGTCACCACAAGCGGCGGCAGCAGGCGGATCACCTTCGGCCCCGCCGAGAGGACAAGCAAGCCGTTTTCATGAATCAATGGCAACAGCGGCGCGACGTCCGTTTGGCACTCGACCCCGACAAGCAGCCCGAGCCCGCGCACGTCCTTGACGATGTCAAGCGGGGCGAGCGCGTCATGGAGGCGCTCAAGCAAATAGCGGCCTTTCTCCTGCACTTCTTGCAAAAATACCGGATCGAACACCACTTCTAACGTCGCCTTGGCAGCGGCCATCGCGATCGGGTTGCCGCCAAACGTCGACCCGTGCACGCCAGGCCCAAACGACTCTTTCAAAAACGCTTTGCCGATCATCGCACCAACCGGAATGCCGCTTCCAAGTCCTTTCGCCACGGTGATGATGTCGGGCTCCACGCCGAAATGCTGGTAAGCAAACGGCTTTCCGGTCCGGCCGATGCCGGTTTGCACTTCGTCGATGATCAGAAGCGCCCCGTGCTGTTGACACAGCTCCGACGCTATTTGCAAAAACGCCGAGTCAACCGGGCGGACGCCCCCTTCCCCTTGGACGACCTCAAGCATCACCGCGGCCACTTCTTCGTTCATTGCCTGTTTGAGAGCGTCGACATCATTCAGCGGCAAGTGAATGAATTCCGGAAGCAGCGGACCAAAACCGCTATGCACTTTCTCCTGCCCGGTCGCCGCCATCGTCGCAAACGTCCGGCCGTGAAACGATTGGGAAAACGTGATCACTTTGTGTCGTCCGGTATGTTTGCGCGCCAGCTTCAGCGCCGCTTCGTTCGCCTCGGCTCCGCTATTGCAGAAAAAGACGCAGTCGCCGGCGCTGTGGGCGACAAGCAAGGACGCGACCTCTTCTTGAATGGGAATCGTAAACAAGTTCGATACGTGCCAATATTGATTCAGCTGCTTTTCAATCGCCTTTTGGACGTGCGGATGGCGATGGCCGAGATTGCAGACGGCAATGCCGGAGACAAAGTCGAGATATTGTTTTCCGTTTACATCGGTCACAACCGTCCCTTCCGCGGCTTGGACGGCGATCTTCCAACGGTTGTATGTCGGAAACAGCGCGCTCATAAATATACCCCCACTTCTTTGCGAATCGTTGTGCCGTGCCATGTTCCGTTCTGGTAAAACGTCGTTTTGCCGCTGACGATCATCACCTCGGGCAGCGCATCGGACAGGGCGGACAGCGCCGCTTTCACTTTCGGAATCATCCCGCCCGTGATGACGCCGTCTTCGATCAGTCGTTCAATCGTTTCCGCCGTCGCCTCGGCCACGAGCGCGCCGTCTCGCAAAATGCCGGGCACGTTCGTCACAAACGCGAGCTGGCTGGCGCCGATAGCGGCCGCGACCGCCCCAGCCGCCGTGTCGGCGTTAATGTTGTATGTTTGCCCGTTTTGATCGATGCCAAGCGGCGAAACGACCGGAATGTAGCCCGCCTCAAGCAGCGTGCGCAAAAGACGGGAGCGAACCGTTTTCACACGGCCGACATAGCCAAGTTTAGCAAAGTCAATCGGTTCAGCTTCGAGCAGCCCCCCGTCCACGCCGGAAACGCCGACCGCCGGCAAGCCGTTCTGCCTGAGCATCGCCACAAGCTGTTTGTTCACTTTGCCGGAGAGCACCATTTCCACAACGGCAAGCACCTCTTTCGTCGTTTTCCGCAAGCCGTTGACAAACTCGCTCGGCACCGCCAGTTTTTTCAACATTTGCCCGATTTCCGGCCCGCCACCGTGGACGATGACGACATCCATCCCTTGTTCCCGCATCATGTTCACGCTGGCAAAAAAGGCGGGAGACAGCTCATCGAGCACGCTGCCGCCGCATTTGATGACGACCGTTTTCCCCATCTTTCTCTCTCCTTACGTCCGATAGCTGGCGTTGATTTTCACATAATCGTACGTCAAGTCGCAGCCCCACGCGACGCCGAAGCCATCGCCCAAGTGCAAATCCACCTCAATGACGACCGTCTCTTGTTGCAAATACGCCGTCGCTTCTTCTTCCGAGAACGGCTGCGGCTCGCTTCCTTTCAGCATCACAATCGGCCCGATCGCGACATCAACATTGTCCGGATCAACGTCAGCGTCCGCATAGCCGATCGCGCCGATGATCCGCCCCCAGTTGGCATCCGCGCCGTAAACGGCCGTTTTCACTAAGTTGGAGCCAACGATTTGCTTCGCGACTTTTTTCGCCTCATCGTCCGTTTTCGCGCCGCGCACGCGCACTTCAATGAGCTTCGTCGCCCCCTCGCCGTCTCTGGCGATTTGCTTCGCCAAGTCTTCGCACGTTTTCCGCAGCGCCTCGTAAAAGTGTTCCCAATCCGGATGATTCGGCGTCAGCTCGTCATTTCCAGCAAGACCGTTTGCCATCACCACAACCATGTCATTCGTCGACGTATCGCCATCGACGGTAATTTGATTGAACGATACATCGGTAATCGACCGGAGCGCATCATGCAGCACCGCCGAAGAGATGTTGGCATCGGTCGTAATGAACGCGAGCATCGTCGCCATGTTCGGATGGATCATCCCCGATCCTTTCGCCGCCCCGCCGACGGTGACCGTTTTCCCATCGACGGTCGTTTGGTAACAGGCGCGCTTCATCACCGTATCCGTCGTTAAAATCGCCGTTTGAAACGCCTCAGCATCCGCCATCGTCGCCCCTGGAACAAGCTTTTCGATGCCCGCGCGAATTTTTTCCATCGGCAAATATTCCCCGATCACGCCCGTTGAAGCGACGGCCACATGGTGCAGCGCCAGGCCAAACTGTTTCGCGCACAGCTCGCGCATTTCATAGGCGTCCTTGAGCCCCTGCTCGCCGGTGCAGGCGTTCGCGCATGCACTGTTGACGATGACCGCCTGCAATTTTTGTTCTACAGCGAGGCTCGCCTGCGTCACTTTGAGCGGCGCCGCCTGAAAATGGCTTTGGGTATACACAGCCGCGGCCGAAGCTGGCACGTCGCAGACGATCACTCCTAAATCTTTTTTTGCATAGCGCAACCCAGCATGCACCCCAGCCGCTTGAAATCCTTTCGGCGTGACGACCGTTCCATCGGCGACCGCCGTCACTTGCGCCGTTTGCTTCGTCATTGTCATCGTTCGTTCCCCTTCCCTCACGGATAGATCGGCAAGGATTGGAGGCCCTCGGCCTCATCCCACCCCATCATCAAGTTGAAGTTTTGCACCGCCTGCCCGGCAGCGCCTTTCATTAAGTTGTCGATCACCGACACGACCGTCACCCGTCCCGTCCGTTCATCGTAGGCGAGGCCGATGTCGCAATAATTTGAGCCGTACACGTCTTTTGTCGCTGGAAACTGTCCAAGTTGACGGATGCGGACAAACGGCGAACCTTCATAACTTGTTTTATACAAATCTACCAAGTCGTTTGGCGAAATCGATTGTTTCGCCTTCGCATAAATCGTCGCCATAATGCCCCTTGTCATCGGAATCAAATGAGTGCTGAACGTGATCGGCGCCACCGCTTCATTCCACGTCTGCAGCGCTTGTTCAATTTCCGGAATGTGCTGGTGGGCGTTCACTTTATAAATTTTCACGTTTTCGTTCACTTCGGAAAAATGCGTCCCAAGCCCTGCTTTCCGCCCCGCGCCCGATACGCCCGATTTGGCGTCCACGATGATCGAGTCTTCCTTAATTAATCCTTCTTTGACAAGCGGCGCCAAGCCAAGCAGCGTCGCTGTCGGATAGCAGCCCGGATTGGATAGGAGCACGGCCTCGCGCACCGCCTCGCGGTTCCACTCGGTCAATCCGTACACCGCCCGCTCTAAATACGCAGATGGCGCCGCCTCGCGCCCATACCATTGTGCGTACACCGCGCCGTCTTTCAAACGGAAATCCCCGGATAAATCGATCACTTTCACTCCCCGATCCACGAGCGCCGGCGCCCACTCCCCCGACACCCCGGGCGGCGTGGCGAAAAAGACCGCGTCATACTTGGCAAGCGCCTCGATTTCAAGTTTATGCAACACCGCACCATCGACCGCGCCGACGTGCGGGAAACTTTCCGATACATGAACCCCGTCCTGCGACGACGAGAACACGTCGCACTGGCTCACGTGCGGATGCCCGTATAGCAAGCGGAACAGCTCCGCGCCGCTGTATCCCGTCGCCCCGATGATTGCCACTTTCATGACGTTCCCCCTCACCCGTATGCCTCATGTAGTTCTCATTATAATACTGTATAAAAATAAAATCAAATGTATATTTAATAATTTTTGAGGATTTTTTTCTTGCCCCTCCCTCCGTCTATGGGAAACGAATACCGATTTGTCCCGGCAGCCAAGGTGCATCCTTGACTCCATCGCCCTCATGTTCTCGGGATGCAAAGACTTTCACAAACGATTCCATCGATGTTCAACAAGTTTTCAATCTTTTCACTATCCTTATATTGACTTCCCTCTTTTTTCCTGTACACTTTTATATAGCGATACATTTTACGTAAGGTTGTGATCGGATGAACGAGATGGAATCTCGTGAATGGCAGAAGTGGCTTACACCGCTTGGGCGCGATCTTCACCTTGAGAAGGGAACGTACTTGTTTCAAGAAGGGGAAAAAGCAGACGACATTTACTATATCCAATCGGGGAAAATCCAAATCAGCAAAATGGACATGGACGGACAGGAGCTCGCGCTGCGCATTTGCAGCGAGGGCGATTTGATCGGCGAGCTGACGCTGTTTTGCCCTGGCGCCCGCTACATGCTGACGGCGAAAGTGCTGGAAGACGGCGTCGTTTCCGCCATTCGGCGTGAAACGCTCGAGAAAGAGCTGGCCAACAACCCGAAACTGGCGATTGAGTTTATGAAATGGATGAGCCTCCATTTCCGCAAAACGCAGACGAAGTTCCGCGACTTGATTTTACACGGCAAAAAAGGAGCGCTCTATTCAACGCTCATCCGTTTATGCAACAGCTACGGCGTCATGAAAGAAGACGGCATTTTGATCGACGTGCCGCTGACGAACCAAGAGCTCGCCAACTTTTGCGGCACCGCCCGCGAAGTCGTCAACCGCATGCTCAGCGATTTGCGGAAAAAAGGCGTCATCTCCGTGGAAAAAGGAAAAATTTGCGTCCACAACTTGCAATACTTGCGCGACGAAATCGCCTGCGAAGGCTGCCCGCCCGAGCTGTGCCGCATTGACTGACGGGCAAGTGCGGCAAATAAAAGGGAAGGCCGTTCTCGGCGCTCAGGGGCGGCCTTTGCTTTTTTGAAGCAAACACTCCCCTGCTGTTGAAAGCTACACTGCCTATCAACGATGCACCTGCAACCATCGCCACGGCTTTCCAACCACCTTTTTTTAAAGGCTTGGCATCCACCATACGCCGCAACCCCCGCGTTGACGGCAAACCAGAAGAAATGCCCATCCGGATCTATCAACATCACTAGATTGTTATTTGCGTACGTGTATCCATTGTGCGTCAAGATATCGTCCGCATCCCCCGGATCCGGATCTAGGGATAGGAACACGCCATGCGTTGGATGATAGTACCAGGCGATCAGATAATACAGACCTGTTTCGTTGTTATATTGATACCCCGCATATCGGTATGAGTTTTCCTCCGCCAAGGCGCCGGATTGGGAAAGAATTTTGCCCCATGTGTCGTACTGGTAGCGAACCACCACGTTTCCTTGCACATCTGTCAGGGAGATAACATCGCCGTTCGTGCTTGCCCTTCCTTGAATGGTCACGAAAAAAGAACCTTGAAAGGCTTGTTGCCAATCAAGGATCCTTATTGTTCTGTCCTAGCGTTCAAGGCGAGGCTTCTTTACTTAGCTTCGTTAGAATAATGCAAGAAAAGAGAATCGACAACCTCTTGCGGAAGCTGTTGATTGGCAAAATTAAGCGCCACCCATGATAGAACCGTTTGATCCATTGGACGCCAAGTTTTTACAATCGGCCATGCATCCACACGATGGTTCGCATCTCGAAGTCCTAAAATACAAATGCCGTAATTTCTATCCCCCCATATAGCCCATTTCATGGAAGAAGGCAACCAAATAACTGTATACGAATTGTATAACATTGCATCAGCTGGACTTTCCTTAGGCCCCAATTCCAGGACATTTACATATTGATCAGATGTTAAATGAACAGGGGGTTTCACCCAATTATAGTAACCAAATTCTTCATAAAAGTATTCTACAGGATGAGGATCTAGTACAGCAGTAAGAATATACTCATCTTTCATTTTTTTCGACAATTGCTGAATTACGGTCCAAAAATCCCCATCCATTGTCCAGTCGAATTCTTCAAACCAAAAATAACGAAATGGTTCACGAAATACCTGTTTGGGCAATCGATTTTCTAAGAAAAACACATCGTTCACCGTGCGGTATAACTGATAAAATTCTCTTTTTTCTCTCACAAACAATGTTTCTAAATTCACGAAGATCACCTATTGTTTTAAACCTGATTTTTAAAGTCATTTTTTACTTCCCTTTGGATAATAGTCAGCGGTTGGCCCACCTGTAGATTTCGCTTCATCACGAAGAACGTATTCAGCTCCGTGAACCGCAATGTTTCCTTGTTGCTCATTTAGAGTGTGAATCGTCTATTTCTTTCGTTTCAATTTCTTTATTGTGATGTTGATATCGTCTAACAGTGCGCTTTCACTTAGCCATTTCCAAAATTTCCCCTTTGTTAAATACTTTTTTTCCTCAACAATTCTTTCAAGTCTTGATGCATCATCAATATTTCCATATCTACCTATTGCAAGTATGGCATGATTCTTTAGTGTTGTATTAAAATCACCCGTTAAAATGTCAAAGAACTTATTTACTACATCCCTAGTAACTTTGTCCTTAGGAAATTTTTCCGCGAAAGCAAGTAGAGTAACGGCACTAAAAACACGCTCAAATTCCTCACTAAAGAGATCTTCTATTATAACTTTTGATGCTTCTGGATGATCAAATGAATGATAAATAGCCTCTGCTAATGCTTTATGAGAATAACGGGAATCTGGTTTTCTGTACTCCTTAATTATTTCTTCTAGTCCACATATTATTTGTAATTTTGCTACCTTGATTTGTTCCAGCACCTCTTTGTTATCCGTATTGATTTTGTCTAATTCTCTTATAGCATTGTAATCGCCAATTGTTCCTATCATAGCTATATCTACGATTAAATCCGTGCCACTTTTTTTAGATAAATTGCGAATTTTTCTTTTTAATTGAGTTTCTTTCCCCTCTAAAAAATCCAATACACTTTCTGCATAAGCTTTAACGGGTCTTCACCATTTTCTGTGATTTCCACTCAACCCCAGAAATATGTTAGCTGGATGAAATCGGTTCATCAGTCAGGATCCTTCTTCC
>NZ_AYSF01000064.1:0-35923 GCF_000498995.1 Geobacillus thermopakistaniensis | reverse complement strand
GCGCTTGGGCTTGCAGTGGCTGAGCCTTTCCGGCTGCCAGCCGACCATCACACCGCCCCGGGGACCCGGACCAAAAGGAAACGGAAGCGCCGGTGCAGCTACACCTATCTGTCGCTTTTTGTCGAAAATTAACCAATATTTAATGTCAGACAAAAAATAAAACAATAAACATCATTATTGATCGCGGCGGTGCTTTGAGCAACTCCTTGATTCTAAAACGCAGCCGAAAACTGTCATCGGCGAGATGTACATTTTCTTCTGCTCAGTGCCAATATAGATGAATTGCACATTCTCATGCAGGCGCAAAAACGTACGAAACTGCTTTTCCATCTGCGGCCACGCTTTTTCATCGCTCACCATCTGCAAGGCGGACGGCGATTCACTAAACTGCACTAAGCTGTTTTCCTCGCTCTGAAAGCTGTCGCGAATATCGCCAAGCAATCCGTCAAGCGCCGTCTGCGCTCGATGTTTCACATCAGCGTCAACAAGCCGTTGCGTTTGCCAAACAACGATGAGCTGCGTCGCCGCCAACGAGATGATCAATAATAAGGCCATCAAGACGATCAATTTGCTGCGCAATGTCCGGAACACTCGCTATTTCTCCCCTCTGTTTCCTCTTTTTTGTCGAACTATGTTTCATTATAAAAGGACAATCGTCCTCCGTCTATAGGATTAGCTTCTTAATTCATACATAGAGGGCCACCGTGTGCGAGACAATAAACTAGAGGCAGGTGAATGATGATGGGTGCCATCGAACACGAAGGATATCGATTTGAGATCGAATACAGCGTCCTGTTGCAAAAAGGGGCGCTGCATGTTTACCGCAACGGCGAATTCATCGATGAAATTGTGTTTCCCTTTCGCGGCGAAAAGCCCGATGAACAGCAAATTGAAGCGCTTGTGAGCGAGTATGTCGAGCAAAAAGCCCGCGGCCGCTAACAGCGGCCGTTTTCTTTTCTTGCCATTTTTTCGAGTTTTCCGTTATGATGAGGGTAAAAAAAGCAAGGGGGATCGGCATGTACGATAAACGTTTATACGTCTTTGACGGCAACACCCCGCGCGAAGCGGTCATCCGCAACTATACGACAGACGACTTTGCTGATCTCATCCGCGTGCAGCAAGAAAGTTTTCCGCCCCCGTTTCCATCGGAGTTATGGTGGAACGAACAACAGCTTCACAACCATGTCACCTTGTTTCCCGAAGGAGCGCTTTGCGTCGAAGTCGGCGGGCGCATCGTCGGATCGATGACTGGCTTGATCGTTGACTTTGATCCAGCCCATACCGATCATACATGGGAAGAGATCACCGACGGCGGCTACATCCGCAACCACCGCCCGGATGGCAACACGCTTTATGTCGTCGACATTTGCGTCTCGCCGCCATACCGGAAGCTCGGCCTCGGCAAGTGGCTCATGCAGTCGATGTATGAAGTCGTCGTCCATCTCGGCCTTGACCGGCTGCTCGGCGGCGGGCGGATGCCTGGCTACCATCGTTACGCTAATGAATTATCACCCGAAACCTACATCGACAAAGTGGTTGCTGGCGAGCTGAACGATCCGGTCATTACGTTTTTGCTCCGCTGCGGGCGCACTCCGCTGGCGGTCGTTCACAATTATTTGGAAGATGAGGAATCGCGCAACTATGCCGTCCTGATGGAATGGCGCAATCCGTTCAAGCAAAAACAAGGACACAATTGACAGAAACGAAAAAAAGGAATCACCAGCATCGGCCGCGAACTAAGAAAAGGAGAACGACCGACGGAAAGGAATCGCGGCCGATGAAATCGATTTTGTATAGTGATCCGCTTGCTCCTTTGCTTATTCGCAATGAATTGTTTTCCCTGCTGCCAGCGCACATTTCCCGTTTGACCGTCGTTTGCATCGGCAGCAACCGTATCAACGGCGACAGCCTAGGGCCGTTCGTCGGCACGCTGCTTGAAAACGCCTATCCGGATCATCTAACCGTAATCGGCACACTCAGGCAACCTGTCGATGCGACAAACATCCGACGCGTTTCCGAGCAATTGCAAAACGAACACGGAGCATATGTAGTGGCGATCGACAGCATTGTCGGGCCGCAGCCGTTTGTCCATACGATCGCCATCCGCCCTGGCGCCCTTTCCCCTGGCACTGCGCTTGGCAAATCGCTGCCATCGATTGGCGACATCAGCATGATGGGCGTCGTGATGGAAGATACAGCCGATATGAGCGCACTTCCGTACACGAATTTGCACATTGTTTACCAAATGGCGAAAGTCATCGCTTTAGGCCTTTCACTTACGATCCGGCAGCGGTATGGCTATGAATCATCGACACCGCTGTTGGCTTGAACAGAGCGCGGAAACATATGTCTTGCCTTTAAAAGCAAAAAAAGGCGCAGCGGCCGATTCATGCCGCTGCACCTTTCGCTATGATCAAGCCATATGGAACGTTCGTTTGACAAACAACACTACTTCCTCAGCCGTACCAAGCGACAGCACTGTCTCTTTCACGCAGACCGCATCCTCTTTTGACAGCCGCTTCAGCTGGGCGCGCGCCGGCAAAATCGAGGTGGCGCTCATGCTGAACTCATCAAGGCCAAGAGCAAGCAAAATCGGAATGGCGATCGGGTCGCCGGCCATTTCCCCGCACATCCCAACCCATTTCCCTTCGCGGTGAGCGGCGTCAATGACATAGCTGATGAGCCGCAAAATGGCCGGGTTGTACGGTTGATATAGATACGACACCCTCTCATTCATCCGGTCGGCCGCCATCGTATATTGGATCAGGTCGTTCGTTCCGATGCTGAAGAAATCGACTTCTTTCGCAAACTGGTCCGCCATGACGGCAGCCGCCGGAATCTCGACCATCATGCCGACTTCAATTCCATTCGCAACTGGAACCCCTTGGCGGAGGAGCGCTTCTTTTTCTTCGAGTAAAATCGCTTTCGCTTGGCGGAATTCATCGAGCGTCGCAATCATCGGGAACATGATTTTCAAATTGCCGTGCACGCTCGCCCGCAGCAAGGCGCGCAGCTGCGTGCGGAACATGTCTTGCATTTCCAGGCAAAGGCGAATGGCTCGAAACCCTAAAAACGGGTTCATCTCTTTTGGCAAGTGTAAATACGGGAGCTCTTTGTCGCCGCCAATGTCAAGCGTACGCACAACGACCGGCTTGCCGCCCATTTGTTCAAGCACCGTTTTGTAAGCCGCAAACTGTTCGTCTTCCGTAGGCAGCTCCGATCGTCCCATGTATAAAAATTCCGTGCGATACAATCCGATCCCTTCTGCCCCGTTGGCCAACGCTCCTTTCACATCGTCCGGCGTGCCGATATTGGCCGCCAGCTCAACGTGCACGCCATCAGCGGTGACCGTCGGTTGATCGACAAGCTTCGCCCATTCCGCTTTTTGCTCCTCATAGCGAGCCCGCTTCTCTTCATAACGCGCAAGCAGCTCCGGGGACGGATTGACGACGACTTGACCGTCGAGCCCATCGACGATGACAATGTCGCCGTTTTGCACTTCCGCCGTAATCGCCTTCGTGCCGACGACAGCCGGGATTTCGAGCGAGCGGGCCATAATGGCCGAATGCGACGTTCGCCCGCCGATGTCGGTGGCAAATCCTTTCACATATTGGCGGTTCAGCTGCGCCGTATCGGATGGCGTCAAATCCTCAGCGATAATGACGACCTCTTCGGAAATGAGGCTCGGATTGGAGATCGTCACACCAAGCAAATGGGCGAGGACGCGCTTCGTCACATCGCGGATATCGGCGGCCCGCTCTTTCATATACTCATTGTCCATGCCTTCAAACATGGAAATGAAAAACGATGCCGTTTCATGGAGCGCATATTCCGCATTCACTTGTTCTGTTTTGATTTTTTCCTTAATCGGGTTCAGCAATTCTGGGTCGTCAAGCACAAGCAAGTGGGCGGCAAAAATGGCGGCTTTGTCTTCACCAAGCTTTTCCAAGGCATGCTGTTTGATGGCTTCCAGCTCTTCTTTCGCTTTCGCGACCGCCGCCTCAAGCCGCGCAATTTCCGCCTCGACGTCGGCGACCGTCCGTTTTTCGGCCGCCAAATGAGGCGTCTCCAAGCGGTATGCCTTGGCGATGGCGATGCCGCTTGAAGCGGCGATGCCATGAATCGTCTTTTCCATTATTCCGCAAGGCCTTCCTTTGCCAACGTATCGGTTAACGCCGCCATTGCTTCTGCCGCATCGGCCCCTTCTGCCGTGATTTTGATCGTTGCCCCTTTCGGAATTCCTAACGACATGACGCCCATGATCGATTTCAAGTTCACCGTTTTGCCGTTGTACTCAAGCTGGATTTCGCTGTTGAATTTGCTCGCCGTTTGCACCAAAATCGTCGCCGGACGAGCGTGGATGCCGGAATCAGAAACGACTTTAAACGTTTTTTCTGCCATGTCCATCATTCCCCTTTTCTTCAATTTTTTCTTTGCCATCATATCAAATGCAGGGGCGGGGAGGCAACGGAAAATGCTTGGCCCCGCCCCGCCGCGAATAAGCAGTTTAGCTGAGCGTCACAACAGCGTCTTCTCCTCGAGCAACCGGGCCTTGCTTGTTGATGTGAACCGTTTCGCCGGCTTCGAGATTCGTGAAAATCACCGGCGTGACAATCGATGGCGCGTTCTGTTTTACATAATCAAGGTCGACGCGCAAAATCGGCTGCCCTTTTTTCACTTCGTCGCCTTCCTTGACAAGCGCTTCAAACCCTTGGCCGTTCAGCTTCACTGTGTCGATGCCGACGTGGATTAACATTTCATGCCCGCCGGCCGACTGAATGCCAATGGCGTGCTTCGTCGGAAATACGTTGATGATTTTGCCATCAACCGGAGAGACGACCGTGCCGTCCGTCGGCATGACCGCGAAGCCGTCGCCTATCATTTTTTGCGAAAACACTTGATCAGGCACTTCAGCGAGCGGAACGACCTCTCCTGACATCGGCGAAGCAATCGTTTCGGACTTCGCGGCTTCCGGGGCCGCTGCTTTCGGTTTCTCTTCCGCCCGGGCCGGCGCTTTTCCTTGCATGATGTCTTGAATTTGCCCTTTTAACATATCCGATTTCGGACCGAAAATCGCTTGCACGTTGTTGCCGACTTCAAGCACCCCTGCGGCGCCGAGCGCTTTCAACCGGTCTTTATCGACCCGGCCGATATCATGGACCGAAACGCGCAAACGTGTAATGCATGCGTCCAAATGTTCGATGTTTTCCTTTCCGCCAAGGGCGGCGAGCACTTCGTACGGCAGATCGCCAGCGGCGGCTGCCTCGGCTTTCGGTGCTTCCTCGACCGTTTTTTCCCGGCCCGGCGTCGCCAAATCCCATTTGCGGATCGCAAAGCGGAATCCGAAATAATAAATCACGGCAAACACCAAGCCGACCGGAATGACAAGCCACCATGCCGTCCGGTTTGGCAGAACGCCAAACAGCAAGAAGTCAATGACCCCGCCGGAGAAGGTTTTCGGCAAAATTTTAAAAAGAAAAGNGGAATCCGAAATAATAAATCACGGCAAACACCAAGCCGACCGGAATGACAAGCCACCATGCCGTCCGGTTTGGCAGAACGCCAAACAGCAAGAAGTCAATGACCCCGCCGGAGAAGGTCATCCCGATTTTGACGTTCAACAGGTGCATGATCATAAACGACAAGCCGGCAAAGACGCAGTGAATGGCAAACAGCGCCGGGGCGACGAACAAGAACGAAAATTCGATCGGTTCGGTAATCCCGGTCAAAAACGATGTCAACGCGGCCGACCCCATGATGCCGGCAACGACTTTTTTGTTTTCCGGTCGCGCTTCGTGGTAGATCGCGAGCGCCGCTGCCGGGAGACCGAACATCATAAACGGGAATTTCCCGGTCATGAACGTGCCGGCCGTCAATTTGACCCCGTCTTTCAGTTGCTCGAAAAAGATTTTTTGATCGCCATGGACCACTTGCCCGGCTTTATTGACGTACTCGCCAAATTCAAACCAAAACGGTGCATAGAAAATATGATGCAAACCAAACGGAATGAGCGCCCGTTCGATGACGCCGAAAATGAACGCGGCCAACGTTTTGTTCGCATCGATCATATTGTGCGAAAACGCATTGAGCCCGTGCTGAATCGGCGGCCAAACGAATGTCATGAGAATGCCAAGCACGACTGCGGACGCCGCCGTCACGATCGGCACGAACCGCTTGCCGGCGAAAAAGCCGAGATATTGCGGAAGTTCGATATTGAAGTATTTGTTGTACATGTACGCTGCCAAAATCCCGACGATAATCCCCCCAAAGACGCCGGTTTGCAACGTCGGGATGCCGAGAATGTTGGCGTACGACGGGTCGGCGCCGATCATATCGGAAGTCACGCCCAAGATGACGCTCATCGTCACATTCATAATCAAGTAGCCGATGATCGCCGCCAAGCCCGCGACCCCGTCCCCGCCGGCAAGGCCGATCGCCACACCAACCGCAAACAAGAGCGACAAGTTGGAGAAGACGATGCCGCCTGCTTGCTCCATCACATTGGAGATGAGCACGACCCAGTCGGCTTTGAGCGCCGGAATTTTGTCAGTGAGCGCCGGGTTTTTCAAGGCGTTGCCAAGCGCCAACAAAATCCCGGCCGCCGGCAAGATCGCCACCGGCAGCATGAGCGCTTTCCCGACCTTTTGCAGCGTGCCAAACGCTCGTTTCATCTTCATAACCTCCTTTAGTTTCCTTTTCTTAAGTTTTACAGCAAACGACCGATTCATGTACCGAAAATGAAGCGGGCGTTTCCGAGGGAGCCGGCGCAATAAAAAAGGCATGACTAAAGAGAGACAAAAAGAACGCTTACAACAGCGCAAAGATGAATTCGCAGCTGTTGCCGCCTTATTTGCCCTCTTTACTCATGCCTGATCGAGTCAGTAACACGTAAAGCGAGACAACCTATGCAGTTGTATTGTTCTTTTTCTCCGCCAGCCGTTGCAAATGCAACGTCAAATAGACCGCCTCGGCATCGTCCGCCGGCAGATGAAGCGTTTGCTGCATGACTTTGACCAACTTCCATGCTAGATTATAGCATAATGGATACGCTTCCTTCAAGATTTTCGACAAATTTTTTGGTTCTTCGACTTTTTCGCCTTTTTTCATCCGCTCAATCGCATAGCGCAAGTGACGGACAAACCGCAAATAATGAACGCTCTCGCGGTCGATGTCAACGCCAAGCTGTTGCTCGACGATCTTGACAAGATCAGCAATGAGCTGGGAATATCGATTCGCTTCCGACACGCTTTGCTTGGAAATCGCGCTATGAATATGAAGGGCAATAAAGCCTGCCTCTCCTTCAGGCAGCACAATCCCGAGCTTTTGTTCAATCATGCGGGCCACTTCATTGGCAATTTCATATTCCAACGGATACAAGCTTTTCGTCTCAGCCAAAAACGGGTTTTTGACATCCAATCCTTGTTCAAGCCGCTTTAATGTAAAAGCGATATGGTCCGTCAGCGCCACATGGATGTGCTCGTCGAGCGGCGCGCCCACGCGTTGCTGAATATGTTGAACCACCTCGCTCATGAGGGCGATGAATTCTTCGCTCAATTCCGGAAGCAGCTTTTTGTATTGCTCTTGTTCGCGTTCGTTTTTCAGAACGAAACATTTTTCCACAGCGCTCTTGGCAATCTCGTCCCCCCGTTTTTTGCCGAAGCCGATTCCTTTGCCGAGCAAAACGACTTCGCCATATGCCGGATGGGAAGCGATTAACACGTTGTTGTTGAGCGTTTTTTCGACGCGAAACGGCTGTTCCATCAGCCTCCCTCCTTTCCGCACCCATCGTCTGCCGCTAGTCTATGCAGACTACATTATAAACCGGATGGGCCATCGCTCTCAATGACGTTTTTTGGATGGGACGCCGCTCTTCTCGACATACTAATGGGAGGGAGGAAAGAATATGCCATACGTATCGATCAACCAACGAGTCCGCCTTTACTATGAGGAAAAAGGAGAAGGAACACCGCTTTTGTTCATCCATCCCCCAGGAATGGGGCATGCCGTTTTTTGCCGCCAAGAACCGCTCGCCCGCCATTTTCGCCTTATTTTGTATGATATGCGTGGAAACGGGCGAAGCAGTTCGTCAGATGCACCGATCACCGTACCGCTGCTTGCCGACGACATTTCCGTATTGCTCCGCGCCCTCGGCGTTCGGCGCGCCATCATTTGCGGCTACTCAAACGGCGGATCCATTGCGCTTGATTTCGCGCTCCGCTATCCCGAGCATGTCGAACAGCTCGTTTTGATCGGCGGGTTTCCGGAAGTGTGCACCCCGCTTTTGTTCAGCGAGTTTTTGCTCGGCATCTCCGCCGCAAAACTTGGGGCCATCCCGCTGCTTGCGGCGGCTCTTGCTTGGGGGCACAAAACGAACTGGCGCGAATGGCAGCTGTTGCGGCGGTACGCCCGGCTGACCCATAAACGGGATTTAAACGCCATGTACCAGGCTGGGCTTGTTTATGGATGCACAAAACAACTGTCTTCCCTCCGCTTGCCCGTGCTCCTTATTTATGGAGCACGCGATCGTTACATCCATCCGTATATCGCTATGTTCCAACGTTATGTGCCGCATGCAGATATTGTGTTTATTGACCAGGCCCGCCATCAAATTCCGACGAAACATAGCAGCGAACTAAACAGCATTTTGCGGGCATACGGCAAGCGGAGCGAAACTGGCCGAAAGGAGGGGATCGCATGTCGAACAAAGGAAGACAAAACAAGGTGAGCCAAGAAGTAGCCAACCCGACCGTCTCCAAGGCGGAGGCAGAAATGGCCAAAGACAGCGTGGATACGGCCAAGCAAGCGAAAAAGAACCGCTCGTAGCGACAGCGAGGCTGCCCTTTTTTGGGGACAGCCCCGCTGTTTTGCCGCTATAGCGCCGGCCATCGGCCCGGCTGCCCACTTCGACGGCGACTAGGCCGTCCGGCGCACCGGATGAAGACGGCTGAAAATCATCTTCAATAACGGCGGCGTCACAACAGTCGTTACCAATACGACGATGATCATGACCGCAAACATGTTCCCATCAAGCAGGCCGGCTTCCAAGCCGATGCCGGCGATGATGAGCGCCACCTCACCGCGCGACACCATGCCAGCGCCGACCGCCAGCGAGCTTCCCCACGAAAATCCGGCCCATTTTGCCCCCAGCGCGGCGCCGACAAGCTTTGTCAAAATCGCGAGCGCACTCCAACCGACAATCAGCGGCCAATGCTCGACGATGCCGGAAAAGTCGGCCGCAACCCCGATGGAGGTAAAAAAGACAGGGACAAACAAAGAATAGGCGATCGTTTCCACTTTCTCAAATACTTCTTCCCGATAGTCCGTAAAACTCGCGCCAAGCCCGGCCATATAGGCGCCGATGATCGCCGCCACCCCCATCGCCTCAGCAAAATAGGCAAATGCAAAACAGATGACCAGCCCGGCCGAGACAACCGCCTCTGTCACACGCAACGGGGCAAACCACTTTAATACGAGCGGGATGGCTTTCCAAGCGAGCAAAATGGCGACGGCAAAAAAAACAGCTTTTTTCAGCACGACCGCACCAAGCTCGACGTCGCCGCCAGTTAGGCTTAATAAAAACGCCAAGGCAATGACGACCAGCACGTCGTCGATGACCGCCGCGCCAAGAATCGCTGATCCTTCCTTCGATTGCAGCTGTCCCATCTCTTTGAGCGCCTGCACGGAAATGCTGACGCTCGTTGCGGACAGCAAAAGTCCGAGGAAAAGAGCCGTGCCGGTTTCCATNCAACGGGTCGAAAAACGCCGCCGAAAACAAGAATCGCTGATCCTTCCTTCGATTGCAGCTGTCCCATCTCTTTGAGCGCCTGCACGGAAATGCTGACGCTCGTTGCGGACAGCAAAAGTCCGAGGAAAAGAGCCGTGCCGGTTTCCATGCCGAACGCTGCGCCGGCCGCATACCCGGCGAGCAGCGGAACGAGAATGCCAAGCACTCCGACCGCCACAGCAGCTTTTCCAGTGCGCCGAAACTGGTCCATATCCGTCTCAAGGCCGGCGATAAACATAAGCAAAATGACGCCGATTTGACTTAACTCCTGCAAAAGATCCGTATCCTCGATCACACCGAACACGCTCGGGCCAAGCACAATGCCGATGAGCAGCTTGCCGAGCACGGCGGGCTGGCCAAGGCGCACGGCCGCATCACCGGCAAGTTTGGCGGCGAACAAAATGACCGCCAGTTGGGCAATCAACATCCCTTCACACTCCTTCGCTTTAAGTCTCTTTTTCGAATTACGTTTATCATGCGTGGAAGGTTTCACTTTTATCATTTCCCGAATTCAGGCCAAAACGAAACATCTCCCTTAGTTGTCTTACCGCTATCGACGCCGCGCCGGGCCAAGCCGGCAAACAAAGAAGCGTTTCATGTTCCAAACCGCTATGTGCCGACATTGCCTATGGTGATCGGCAAAGCATCGGCCTCTGCCCGCCGTGCAACTCGACTGTCTATCAGCCATCGATTGAGACGTTAGCCAAAAAAAAACAGACATCCTCGCTCTGCGTGGACGCCTGTTGTTATGACAGCGCATTTTGCCGGCCGTTTGCGGCTTTGACGCCGCCGGACGGAAACGTCAAATGAACAGTCGTTCCCTTCCCAACCTCGCTTTCGATCCGCATCGTTCCTTTATGTTCTTGAACGATTTTCATGCTTGTCGTCAGCCCGAGCCCCATTCCTTTTTCTTTCAAAGTGAAAAACGGTTCACCGATTTTCTGCAGCCGCTCTTTCGAAATGCCGACGCCGGTGTCGGCAACATCGACATAGATCTTCCCGTCCCCTTCCGCAACGTGGACGTATAAAATTCCTCCATCAGGCATCGCTTCGACGGCATTTTTCATAACGTTCAACAACACTTGAACAATTTGGTTTTGATCGCCGTACACACAAGCTTTCGGAGCGGTGTTATGGACGGAAATGGAAACGTTGTTCAACGTCGCCTCATGGCCAATCAAGCTGATGACATACGAAATGGCCTCGTCTAGCAAAAACGGCCGATAATCGTGGCTTTGCGGCTTGGCGAGCACCAGCAGCTCGCTGACAATTTGGTTGATGCGGCCGAGTTCACTTAACATAATGCGCATATAATGATCATTCACTTCGCGCGTTTCTTGCATCATCTGAATAAATCCTTTCATGGAGGTGAGCGGATTGCGGATTTCATGGGCAATGCCGGCGGCCAGCTCGCCAAGGACGGACAGCTTTTCTTTTTTCAAGAGCAGCTCCTCGGCAAGCTTTTGCTGGGTAATGTCGCGGCCGATCGTCAACAACCCTTTGCGCGCTCCGTTTTCGTCAAAGAGCGGCACTTTAATGACGTCAAACGTCTTCACTTCCCCATCCGGCGTCGCAAACGACTCCTCGCGGCGCGTCACCTTTCCGCTCTCCCACGCCTCGCGGTCTGATGCAATGCACTGCGCAAACGCTTCTTTAAAAAACGGCACAAGCTCGCCAAGCTCGCGGTCCGTCTTCCCGATATAATCGATCTGTTCGAGGCGGTACAGCCGCCGGCCAAAATCGTTGACGCGCAGCCATCGCCCCTCGCTGTCTTTAAAGCAAACGAAATCTGGCATCGAATTGATGAGCGTAAGCAGCTGCTGTTCATTTTCCTCGGTCTTTTCCAGCTGCTCGCGCTTTTTTAACAGCTGGTACAAAAAAATGGCCGAGAGCAAAATAAACACGGCCCCTTTGGCGGCGCCAAGCGCCATATATACATCGCGGCTGATCGACAGCATATTGAGCAGGGTGTCGGTGGCGACAATCCATAAAATGCTGCCTATGATATATACTGCGATTACTTTTGTTTTGTTGACCACGTTGTCATCGAACCCCTAACATGCAAAGTCGCGGCAGCCACGGTCGCCCTCTAGGCTACATTTCCCGCGCCCAGCCGAGCAACCGCACGGCCAAGAGGGCGGCGCGCTCATGGTCAAGCCGCTTTTTTAGCGATGCCTCAAGCCGCTCGGCCACCGCCTCCGCCTCTTCCTCATAGGCGAACGAAAATGACCACTCAAGCGCCGGAATGGCAATCACGATATATTCTTCTTTTCGATTTTCGTAAATGTAGACATTAGCCGGAGCTTGTCCGTCCATCACCGGCGTTTTGCGGATTTTCATTTTTCCGTCCCACCTTTTCCTTTGAAACCGTCTCCATTTTGTTTATTTTAACAAACGCCCGCTCCCTACTCAATATAAATCATTTTCCTGGTCATTCCCCCGTCGATCACCAAATTTACCCCAGTGATAAAATCGTTTTCCTCATCGCATAAATACAGACAAGCGCGGGCGATATCATCCGGTTTGCCGACGCGGCCGGCCGGGTGCTGCCGGTGGTCAATGTCTCGCAGTTGCCCATAATCGCCCGTTTCAATCCAACCGGGGCTGATGCAATTGACGCGAATGCGATCATCCGCAAACGACACCGCCAGCGCATGGGTCAAAGCGACAAGGCCGCCTTTCGATGCAGCGTACGCCTCGGAATTCGGCTCGGACATGAGCGCCCTTGTCGAGGCAATGTTGACGATTGCTCCGCCTTTTGCATTGCGGCGCATATATTTAGCTGCTTCTCGAGAAGCAAAAAAAGCGCTGCGCAAATTCGTTGACAGCACGTCATCCCACTCCTCAACCGTCAGCTCATACGGCGACTTCCAGCGTGAGACGCCAGCATTGTTGATCAAATAGTCAATGCGGCCGAAGCGGCCGGCAGCTTCTTGTACAAACCGTTCAATATCGTCCACCTTCCGCACATCCGCCGCCACAAAGATCGCCTCGAACCCGTCCGATTGCAATTGCGCGGCGAACGCTTCACCGTTTTGAATATCGCGGTCGATGATCACGACGTTCGCTCCCTGTTTTGCGAATGCTCTAGCGATCGCCTTGCCGATCCCATTCGCTCCACCGGTGACAATGGCTGTTTTCTGTTCCATGCTCATGTGCAATCTCTTCTCCCTTCCTTTGCTCCGTTTGCTTTCGGATGGGATCCAACCGAAAGAGGTAGGCTTTATGCATGGCCTTCCCTCCTACGATAAGGAACGTTTGTTCTATTCATGACCATTTTATACCTTTCGTTCTCTTGATGCAAGAGAAAGGTGGATGAGGAAAGATACCGATTCATCCCCCACTTGCGCTCACGCATGGAAGTGAGGATTTTCTCGGCTCCAGATGTAAAAAAGACCGCCATTCGGCGGTCTTTTTTGGCATCTTACCGATAGGGGCCATACGAGATTGGAAAGCCAGGCGCATACGGGGTTCCTCCGCCATAATATGGAGGCAGCGGCGCAGCGGGATAGCCATAGCCATACGGCATCACCGGGGCATACGGCTGCGGCGCCATCGGTGGATAGTACAGCGGCGCATACGGATGTGCGCCAGGAACGAAACCTGGTGTTGCACCAGCAGCCATTCCAGACAGCGTGCCAGGAACGGCCACGGGAGCCGTGCTGCCAGCCGGGGGAACGTTTTCTGCATACGGGGCCGTCATGCCATACGGAATAGCGGCGTCATCAGGCGTCATCGGCGGCGTGTTTTCTTTCCCACCCATCGGCCAAACGGAAGCATGGGCCATATTCGGCCCGGCTCCTAAACCGAGCGGCGGCGCCGGCAGCATCATATCGGAGCTGTCCGGACTGTCTGGACTGTCAAGATGGACCGGACTGACAAGCGGCGCTGGCGGCGCAACCGGTGGACACCAATATCCATAAGGCGCTGCCGGCGGATAATACGCCATCGGCATCACTTGAGTCGGCGTCGCTTCATTTGGTGTCGTTGCCGATAGCGGAGCCATCGGCGGCACGTTATTCTCCATCCATCCGGCTTCATTGTCATGGCCGGAAGAGGTTGAAAACGGACCATTCATATACGGATCCCAATGATTCATTGTTCTCTCCCTTTCTTGCTTATATTCTCGGGGCGCGTACCCACCCATATTGTATGTCAGAACAAGCAAAGGGTGTTTGCCCGGCCAAAATATAGGTATTTAACCCAACAGTCGTCTGTGATACGATAAATAACGGTGACGATGCCGAATCAACGCTTGGGGGGACATGCGATGGATGAAGCACTGGCGGCCAAGCAAATCGATGAATTGCGCAACGGAATCATCTCCGAACTGTTGGTGAAAAAAGAGGACTTCCCTGTTTTTCGTGCCGTGCTCGTCAAACAGCCCGACTTCAAACGATTTCGCGGCATCGCCCAGCGCGGCGGCCACGTTATTTACCACTATATGGATGCTCCACGCAGCTAAAAGCTCCTGTTCCCATGGCTTCACACCCGGCTTTCCGTCCTGGAAGCCGGGTGTTTTTGCTCGCGGAGAATTTTCCATCCCTCTCTATGAAACTAGTCGTTTCAATGCCTCGCGCGTTTTTTCCATCATTTCGATAATGACTCATCGCGTGATCCTTGTTACTCTAGTAGCGAGTTTGCAAGACAAAAGGAGGGATGTGGATGAAACAAGCAAAAGCATGGGTGACGGCTATGTTGTGCGGCATATTTTTCTTTGCCGGCCATGCCGATGCGGCGATGATCCACACCGTCAAGCGCGGCGATACGCTTTGGAAAATCGCGAAACAATACGGTGTGCCGCTGAAACAACTGCAGCAGACAAACCGCAAAGGCGATTGGCTATATCCTGGTGAAAAACTCGTCATCCCTGATGCCGGCATCACGGCGGCGGAGAAAGATTTGCTCGCTCGCCTCGTCCATGCCGAGGCGAAAGGGGAACCGTACGCCGGGAAAGTGGCCGTGGCAACGGTCGTGCTCAACCGCGTCGACCATCCGGATTTTCCGGATACGATCCGCGCTGTCATTTATGAGCGCTCTGGCGGCCATTATGCATTCACGCCGGTCGCAAACGGATCGATCAACGAACCGGCCGACCGTGAATCATACCGCGCCGTTGAAGAAGCACTTGCTTTTCGCGGTTTAGGAAACGGCTCGCTCTATTTCTATAATCCGAAAACGGCGAAAAGCAAATGGCTGCGCTCGCGTCCAGTGACCGTCGTCATCGGCAACCACGTCTTCGCCAAGTAAAAGAAGGATAGGCTGCCTTAAAAGACCGTTTTCTCCTAAGCGAGGCGCCATATATGGTCTTTTGAGCATATTGGATGCATATATGCACCCATAAGGAAGGTGCCCAAACTCTTTTTCAGGGCACCTTTTTTAAATATTTAGGAAATAAATCTCTTTACTTGCGCATAAAAATAAGGCACACTAGTAAAAAAGCGCCTAATCCCCGCCGACCGGGGAGCGGCGACGGAATCAGGCAAGCCTCGATTCCCGCGGCCGTTCGCTTGAGCGGTCCGTCCATCATTTTGATTAAAGGAGAATGATGATGATCAAAAAAGCGAAAGTCGGAGATATTATCGAATTTAAAAATGGGCTGCGCGGCATTGTGGAGAAGGTGAATGAAAACTCCGTCATCGTGGATTTAACGTATATGGAAAACTACCGTGAACTCGATTTGCAAGAACGGACAGTCGTCAATCATAAAAACTATAAGATCATCGAATAAAAAAGAGGCTGCCAAGAGCCTCTTTTTTGTTTACGAAATGCGGGCGAGTTCATCACATTCATAGATATGGACGCCGCTCGTTGCTGACGCCGCCCGGTAAAACATCGCCAAAGCAAGCTGATGGGCGTCAACCGGCTTATACTTTTTCCATTTGCCGACGAACAAAAACGGAAGACGGCATAACAACCACCCGCCTAACGCTTCGCCAAGGCGGAACTCCCGGCGCTTGCCGACAAGCAGCGACGGACGAAAAATATGGAGCGACGGAATGGAAAGCCGCTGCAACGCCTCTTCCGTCTCTCCTTTGACTCGCTGGTAAAAAAACGGCGAGCACGGGTTGGCGCCGACCGAAGAGACGGTCAAAAAGCTTTTCGCACGGCACTTTTCCGCCAGCGCCGCGGCGCGCAGCGTATATTCATAGTCGACTTGAATGAACTGCTGCTTTGTTTTCGCCTTTTTGCGCGTCGTCCCTAGGCAGCAAAACACATCGTCCACATAAAAATATCGTTCGTACGATTCAAGCCGCGCAAAATCGACGACGACTTGCTGCAGCTTTTCATGTTCCACCGGCAGCGGAGTGCGGACGAAAATCGTCACACAGCGGTACAAATCCGACTGCAGCAACAGCTTCAGCAACTCTCCGCCGACCAAACCGCTCGCTCCAAGCAAAAGAGCTGTTCTTCGCTCCAACGCCAAAACCTCCAAGGCAAACATTCATTGTTCATTATATAGGAGTTGGAGCGAAAAAACTACCTCTTTTTTTATCTCTAGCGGTTGTCGACTTTTTCTGGATACAAGTCATGATTGAGCAGCCGGTATTCCGCCATTTTTTCGTATTTCGTCCCCGGGCGCCCCCAGTTGCAGTACGGATCGATGGAAATGCCGCCGCGCGGGGTGAATTTGCCCCACACTTCGATATAGCGCGGTTCCATGACTTTAATCAAATCGTTCATAATGATGTTGACGCAGTCTTCGTGAAAGTCGCCATGATTGCGGAAGCTGAACAAATACAGCTTCAACGATTTGCTTTCGACGCATTTTTTGTCCGGGATGTAGCTGATGTAAATCGTTGCGAAGTCCGGTTGTCCGGTTTTTGGACACAACGTCGTAAACTCCGGACAATTGAACTTCACGAAATAATCCCGGTCAGGATGTTTGTTGTCAAACACTTCAAGCAGATTGGGATTGTACGTAAACGAATACGTTGTCCCTTGATTGCCAAGCAGCGTCAAGTCTTTCAATTCTTCCTCTTTTCTTCCTGCCATTCGTTCATTCCTCCCTCATTATTCATTGCCGGGCGAATCGCCGCACCCCGCTTTACACGCCGCGCTTGTTTCCCCAAAGAAGCGTGTGCAGCTGCGGCAGGATGTGGACGTCTGCCAGCTCCTCCGAATCGGCGGCTTGTTCCACCAGCCATTCCAACCGACTGAAAAGCTTCGCACGGAGTGCATCCACATCCGAATCGGCCACATCGGCGTTTCCTGCCTGCAAATAAAACGGAACACTTGGGTAGCGGCAGTGCACCTCTTTCGCATACGCCAAATCGGCGTCATCAAAGACGACGACTTTCAAGCTGATGCGCCGCACTCGGCTTTGGTCAGCCTGCAACCGTTCAATGATTTGATCGAGCGCCGCCCAGTCGGTGTCCATCCCCGAGCTTGGCGGCTTCGGGGAAAGAGTGACGTCGTCAATGTCAAGCAGCCAATCCTGCCAACGGCTCCCTTGCGTTTCAACCGCGACCCGCATCCCTTTTTCATGAAGAAGCGCGATGAGCTCCCCAAGAGCCGCAATCAGAAGCGGGTTGCCGCCTGAAATCGTCACGTGGCGGAAGCGGCGGCCGCCAATGGCTTCAAGCCGCCGCCAAATTTCGTCTGCCGTCAGCTGCTCGATCTCGTCTTTTGCTGATCCGTCCCACGTAAACGCCGAATCGCACCAGCGGCAGCGGTAGTCGCAGCCGGCTGTGCGGACGAACATCGTCTTTTGGCCGATCACCATTCCCTCTCCTTGGATGGTCGGACCAAAAATCTCCAACACCGGAATCGTGCGCGCCATTACCGCTCCCCCGCTTTCGGACGGTAGACGACATAACTTGTCGGCGTTTCGCGGACAAACACTTGCAAACATTTCGGCTTGTGCGGCAGCGTATCCAAATAGCGCTGAATCGTTTCATAAATCGTGCGCGCCACCACTTCCGACGTCGGAAACCGATTCGGGTCATGACCGTCAAACCAATCGCTATGGTCGTTGAGCAGCGTATGGTCCAGCTTGCGATGAACGAGCTGTTTTAACGTTTGAAAATTGACTAAAAAACCGCTCTCATCGAGCTCATCGCCGGCGACCGTCACATTGACGATGTACGTGTGGCCGTGCACGTTTGCGCAACTCCCGGCCGCTTCGTGCGGGATGAAATGGGCGGCGGCGATGTGCATATCTTTGTTCAACTCATAGCGGTAATGATGCGCCACCTGCGGATAGAGCTGATGCATCATCGCGACTCCACCTCCGCTTTTTCCCGCAAATATTCATCCAACCCGCGCTTGCGCAGCGCACATGCTGGGCATTCGCCGCAGCCGTCGGCGATGATGCCGTTATAGCACGTCAGCGTCTTCGTGCGAATGAACTCGAGCGCCCCGAGCTCATCAGCGAGCTTCCACGTCTCCGCTTTCGTCAGCCACATGAGCGGCGTATGAATGACAAATTCGTAATCCATCGCTAAATTCAGCGTGACGTTCAATGATTTGATAAACACATCGCGGCAGTCCGGATAGCCGCTGAAATCTGTTTCGCACACTCCAGTCACAATATGGCGCGCGCCCCGCTGTTTGGCGAACACGGCAGCGAATGATAAAAACAATAAATTGCGTCCGTCCACAAACGTCGTCGGCAGCTCGCCTTTCTTTTGTTCAATGGCAATGTCGCGCCGCGTCAAGGCGTTCGGCGCCAACTGCCCGAGAAGCGACAAATCAAGCACTGTATGGCGGACGCCAAGCTCGTCAGCGATCGCTTGAGCGACGTCAATTTCCCGGCGATGGCGCTGGCCGTAGTCAAACGTCACCGCTTCCACTTCACCAAACTGTTTTTTCGCCCAAAACAAACACGTCGTGCTGTCTTGGCCGCCGCTAAAGACGACGACCGCCTTTTCTTCATTCATCTTCATCATGATCAACCTCCTTCTGAATCAGCAGAAGAAGAGGTTTCCAAAACAAAAAAGGCCATACCCCTAGGATACAGCCGTCCCTAGTTTTTTATAGAGGGTTTTGCTAGAAACCTCTCCCGTACAAGCGTACGGAATTGCGATTCTTCTGTTTTCTTTATTTACTATACCATACTTATGGCTTTTGTTGTAGCGCCTTTTTCACTTTTTCCGCCATCCATACGTACACATACAGGAGCGGAACATACACCGCGACAAGATAAAACCCTGCCTTCGCTGTCCATTGCGTCAACTGCTCAATGTCTGTCTTCTCTTGGAAAAACAGCGTCCCGACAAACAAGCAAGCGAGCAACACTGGAAGCGAACGGCGTTGCTGAACGGCAAACAGCTGTTTCACAACCCGCGTCGCCGCCCAAACCGAGAGCGTGATGATCGGAACCACGACAAGCACATAAATCGAGATGACGATGTATTCCATCCGCTCGATAAACGGCACTTCTGGAATTTTGGCCAGCGTCAGCGTCGGCCATGTAATATGCTGGATTTGCTCTTTGTTATAAAACACGACGGAAATGAGGATCAAAACAAAATAAATGAACATCGTAAACGCGTTGGCCGCATGCGCCCACTTTTGCGAGGACGGAGCATTTTTTAAAAACGGGTAATACATAAGCAGCATTTCAAACCCTAAATATTGCAGCACCATCTCTTTCGATGCTTTTGCCAATTGCCCAAACGAATGGTCGAACACCGGCAATAAGTTCCGGTATTGAGCATACTCAAGCGGAAAGAAAACCATCGGAAAAATCGTCAACAGCGGAATCACCACCCCCCAAACGCATAAGCCGACAACGACGCGAAACCCGCCGGAGACGGCATAATACGTCAGCAGCAAAAACACGAGGCTGAACTGCCACACCCCAATCAACGGGAACACCCATACTTTAATGATTTCAATGTATGATTGAAGCACCATAAACGCCGCCAACGCGTAGTAAAAAAGAAGTCCAAGGCTCAGCACCCCGCCGATCCACCGCCCGAAGTACTGTTCATGAAGCGACACGAGGTCTCCGCCTGATGGAGAATGCGACAGCAGCCGATACATCAGCCAAATCAACACGTGCGCCGCCAGCCCGGCCAGCAAGACAACCATCCAGGCATCCTGCCCCGCCTCTTTCATCAGAGGACGCTGAAAATTGAGTGCCCCGACCCCAACTTGCGTAGCGTGAATGACAAAAAACACAAGAAACGGGGAGATGAGAAACCGTTCCTGAATGGCCTGCTTCATCCTAATCCCTCCTCATGTTCCCCGTCTTATTCGCCAATGCCTGTATGGACGATATCCACCGTGACGTGCGGGCGGATGTCTAGATCCGGGTATTCGCGGTAAAACGCGTCGGAATCCCAATGTCTTGTCACGCTGCGAACAAAATCGCCAATGCCGAGCGGGTCAATCCGTTTTTTCTGAAAATAGTGGAATAACCGGCGCATATTATGCTCCAATTCGTTTTGCATCTTTTTCTTCACATCAGCAAACAAATCACCTCCCGGCTGATCGAGCCATGACGGGTAATCCCTCACCGACGCATGGATATGGACGAACACGTCAAGCACATGGCGTCTTCCATCACGCTTCCATTCATATTTCGGCTTCGCCCATAAGTTTTGCAGCATCACCCGATCCTCCCCCTGTTTTCCGCGATTCCCAACCTTCAGCTGGTAGACGCCGTTTTTCGTTTCCCCGAGCAAAATTTTCATTAAAAACGAATCACGCAAACTTACATGCCCGACATATTGGTCATCGCGAAACAACGCGACCCCTTCAAGCTTGACGAAATCTCCTTTTTTCTCAAAATACGGCAAAAAAGGGTCGCTCCCCGGGGAAAAATAGCGATACAAAAACAAGTGCAAATTCGTTTTCGGCAAGTTCATCGACTGCTCGTTCTGCTCCACAAGATTCGGCAAATACAACGTATCGCTCAGCGTCGTTTTCGCCGTGATTTTCAGCAGCTCCTTAGCGCTTTCTTCCGCCACGCCAAGCAGCAAATGGCTGCCGACTTTGTTGTTGCGCGCGAGGCTGTGCGTAATTTGCGTCACCCCCCGCCGAGCAAACTCCTTGCCGAACAAAATAAGGCGCAGCTGCCCTTCCTCAATCGGCAGCGCTGATTTCGATGACAGGCGCGGAATCAAGTCGTAGATCGTCGGCGACGTCGTCGTCAGCATATTCGGCTTTGTCATCGGCCCTTGCTTGAACGTCGGGTACACCGCAGTGCCCGTGTAGCGGCCGTTCTCGAAATCATACCCCATCTGTTGAATAATTTGAATTTCGTCAATCGGCCGCGAACTGACGCAGCCGCCAAGCAACAGCAGCGCACCGACCCATGCGAGCCCACGCCTCATCATGATCCCCCTTACTCATCAATATCGCGTTTTTGCTTCGCCGCATTCGGATCGTAACGAAACCGCGACCGCGGACGAAGAAACATCGGCCGCTCCGCCGTTTCACTGTATGGCGAACGAATGAATGTATCGCGGAAGCTGCGAACACGAAATGGATAAAACGGCAGCAAATACGGATAACCAAACGACTGCAGCCGCCCTAAATGAATGAGCAGTCCACAGACAGCAAAGATGATGCCGATCCCGCCCCAGAAAGCGGCAAACAAAATAAACGGGAACCGGATAAACCGGATCGTGTTGGACATTTTGAAAATCGGCGTTGTAAACGAAGCGAGCGCCTTTTCGGCAAACTTTTACGGTCATTTCCNCCCAGAAAGCGGCAAACAAAATAAACGGGAACCGGATAAACCGGATCGTGTTGGACATTTTGAAAATCGGCGTTGTAAACGAAGCGAGCGCCGCCAACGCGACGACAATCAACAAAATCGTACTCGTCAGCCCGGCATCAACGGTTGCTTGCCCGATGACAATCCCACCGACAATTCCGAGCGTTTGCGCGACTTTCGTCGGCAGCCGCGCCCCGGCCTCGCGCAACAGCTCAATCGTAATTTCCAAAAACAGCACCTCGAGCATCGGCGGAAATGGCACGTTCGAGCGTGAATAAATGATCGGTCCAAGCAAGTCTTCGGGAATCATTTCATAATGATACGTCAGCACCGCCACATAAATCGGCGACGCCAACACCGAAAACGCAACGCCGAAAAACCGGATGAGCCGGAAAAACGTACCGAGCACCCATGGCAAATAATAGTCTTCCGGCGACGTAAAAAAATCGAAGAGAGCGGCGGGGCCAATCACGGCATACGGGGAGCCGTCGCAAAAAATGGCCACCTGCCCCGACACAAGCGCATAAATGGCCCGGTCGATCCGCTCGGTCGAGATAAAAAGAGGAAACGGTGTCCGCGAATTGTCCGCGAGCAGCTGATCCAAAATAGCGTTGTCAAACACGAGGTCAAAATGAATGGACTCAAGCCGCTGCGTCACCGTTTGAATGACTTCCGGATTAGCGACACCGTCGATGTAGGCGATGACCACTTTCGTTTTCGACATCGAACCGATCGACATTTCCCGAAACACAAGATTTGGCGTCACCACTTGCCGGCGGATGAGATGCAAGTTGACGCCGACATTTTCCACAAATCCGACTTTGGGCCCAACGACGCTGAATTCGTTTTCCGAATCATTGTTTTCCCGAAGCCCCAAATTTTCAGCCGCGGCGCCCATGAGCGCCGCTTTGTTCGGTTGCTCGCGGAAGGTGACCGCGACAAACCCTTTCAGCACCTTCTCTTCAATCAGTGCCGTGTCTTCACTCACCTCAATGCGCTGAATCGGCACGATTTGCTGCAAGTCTTCCAATCGGACGTTCGGATGCTGGGGAATGTCGTTTTGCAAATGGCAAAAAATCCGCTCTTGCAGCACTTGCGGATCAACGAGCGAATCGAAATAGTAAATCGACAGCTCCTTGCCTCCGACAACAAACGACACTTCGACAAAATCGCTCGATTGCCGAAGCTTTTCCCAAAGTTGCGAAAGATTCCTCTGTGCGGGGCGCTTTTTCTTTTTCTTCCAAAACGAGAACCAACCCACGATGATCCCCTCGCCTTTCCGTTTACGGCATAGTCTTCCAATCGATCGATATTTTTATGCATCCCCCTTTCATCCTATTGATTCGACAAAATCTTCTATATATTATTGAAAATAGACAAATAAAAAAAGGAGAATCGTCTATGAACAAATTGACGAAACGGCGCCGGGCAAAACAGGCGTTAAAAAAAGTAACAGCAACGGCGGAAGCACTGCGGCGGTCCATCGACCGAACGCGCCCGCTTGAAGAGCAGCTCGACCGCATCCGCGCCTTGTTGGATGAACAGCTTGGCCATGATGAATATTTTGTTCTTGTCGATGAAAACGGATACGGACTCGTTCATACGAACCGCCTCCGCGAGGGAAGGGTGTTTGCCGACCCGGTCGGGCTGGCTGCCGCCCGCACGAACGAGCCGCTCTTGCAAGTGTACGAACGCGATACAGGCGAAGTGTTGATTGACGCCAGTTGCCCGCTTTGGACGGAGCCGGGCGGAAGGCGGATCAATTTGCGGATGGGGCGGCTCATGCACCGTCCGTATTTGCAATGGGCGTTAGCAAGCATCGCCATCGCGCCCGCAGCCGTTGGGCTGGCCGCTTCCATCGCAGGGGCGCCGCCCGTTTTTGCCGCGCTGTGCGCCGCTGCGGTTGGGCTTGGGCTTGGCGCCGCCTGGCATCGGGCCATTGCCGCCCAGCTTCGCCATTGGTACAGCGTCACCCGCACTGTCTCCTCGGGTCAATTGCGGACAGAAGTGAAAACGACGGGAAAACGGGATGAATTTCATCAAATCGCCTACGAAATCAACAAAATGATTCTCGGCATCCGCACGATCATCAATGAGCTTGGCAAAGCGGCCAAAACGGTGCATGATGTCAGCCATGAGCAACAAATGGAAATGCGCCGCCTCTCTGAATCGTTTGACGAAATCGCCGCTGCTGTTGAAACGTTCCGCGAAGGGGCGAAACAACAAACGACCGCTGTCGAACAAGCGGGTGACGTCATCGGGCAGATGGTGGAACGCGTGCAACTCATGCGGGCCGCCGTTGAACGCGTCGTACGGCAAGCGGGCGACGCTTGGTCGTCAGCAGCAGAAGGCATCCGCCTCATTGAGGAAACGAAAACAAACATGGACGCGATGCAGCGCGGCATCGGCGAAATGACTGCCCTCATCGACAAAGCAGCCAATGAAGCAGCGCGCGTTCATGAGATGATCGCCGCCATTCGCACGATCGCCAAACAAACGAACTTGCTCGCCCTAAACGCCTCGATCGAAGCGGCGCGGGCCGGTGAAGCGGGCCGCGGTTTTTCGATCGTCGCCGAAGAAGTCCGAAAGCTCGCTGAAGATACAAACGCGTTCGCCGCTGAAATTTTTGCTTCGCTCGACGCCATGACGAACGCGCTCAAAGAAACGGTGCAAGCTGTACAAGGAAGCGGCCTCCGCGTTGAAACAACGAAAGACTCTCTTTGGAAAACAGGGGAAACGTTCACATCGTTTCAAGGCATGTTCGCCCAACTGAACGACTTGCTTCAGCAAAACGAAGCGTATGTTAACGCCATCACCGCCGATGGCGAGCAGCTCGGCGGACTGATGGAAGACGTACGCACCGTCGCCGCCGATTTTTCAAATATGGTGCAAGAAACGGCGGCTGGACTTGAGCAACAAACGCTCGCCCTTCACCAGCTGGCTCGGGAAGCCGACACGTTGGCTGCAGCAGCGCGCGATTTAGAAAAAATGATCGCCCGCTTCCACTCATAACGAAACGAAGCCCTTTCGTCCCCCTTCACCAAAAAACTTTGGGGAACGAAAGGGCTCATTTACCGGCGCGGCAGCTGCCGGCGCCAAAGAAGCCACAACAGCACAAGACTCATATAACCAAACAGCGGATAGATGAATGACAGCAGCTCCCCGTAATGAAACGGGCTGACCGCCGCAAACAGCAAAACGAGCAGCACGCCCAGCCATTTCCCGCCAAGCGGCGCCCAAACGCGCACTTGACGTGCGAGCCCAAACATGCCGCCGATGACCGATGTAAAAATTTCTCCGTAAATGACGACGACATAAAGCCAATACAACACAGTAAAAAACGTATGAACGACTTCGGCCATTGGAATATCATAATCGTCCTTGTGTGGAAACGACAGCAGCACCATATGGTTCAACAGCAGCAAAACCGTCAACACCATTCCGCCTAACATCGCTCCGCGCCTCACCGCTCGCTCATCGGTCGCTTCGCGGGCGATGGGGACAAGCACCGCTTGGGCCATCGCCAAGTTAAAGGCCGCATAGGAAAACGGGGACAACATCGCCTTGAGGGAATAGTCCACCGCAGCCATGTCCGGACGGCACAAATCGCCAGCCACGATTGTTTTCACAAAGGCGATGGCGCTGAACAGCACCATCATCGGCGCGACGAACACGTTGACGCCAAACAGCCCTTTGCGGTCAAACAACATGACAAGAAGCGCCAAACCGAGCGTCAGCGTGACGCCCGCCTGCCTCGGCCAGCCGATCTGCTCTTCAAACACCGCACCCGCCCCGGCGATCATCACCGCCGTCACCCCCGCGATCATCACCGTCATCACAAGCGTCACAAACGGACTCAACATTCTTCCGAACAAATAGCGATTCAATTCATCATAGGACGCGGCTCCAATGCGGCGCGCCATCACCATCAGGCGCGCGCCGCCCCATGTGAACAAAACGCCGCTGACCGCCACCCCGATCGTCCCAGCCATTCCGTAGCGGGTAAAAAATTCAATAATTTCCCTGCCAGTCGCAAATCCCGCTCCAATCACCGTGCCGACGTAAACAGCGGCGATTTGCCATGCTTCCGACCATTCCGCTTTCTTCTTCACTGACTGCCCTCTCCTTCTCCTTGTCCGTTGCTTTACTTCCATATATATGTCCGCAGCGGACAAGAAAGACGAGTAGAAAAAAAGGATGCCTCCCTCGGCATCCTTCGTTACTGAACCGTCACTTGTTCGACTTGATGTTCGTGCAGCCCGCCGCTTCCTTCGACGTGCACTTTCACCGAATACGTTCCTTTGTTGGCAAACGTGGCCATTGCTTCGTATTCGCCGTTTCCTTTTTCATCTGCATCCACAAATTCATGCTTATTGTCCGCCTGCCAAATCTCAAAGCGAACGGTGGCGTTCGTAAACGGCTTCCCATCTTTGGTGAGGTGAACGGTCAATGCCGCCGGTTTTCCGGCTTCGAACGAACGGGACGACAGCGAAATGGCGACGGCGCCATGATGATTTTCTTCAGCACTGCCTTGGGAATTTTCGCGCGCACCGTCGGCCGTCGCCGCCTGTTCCGGGTTGCCGGCGACAATATCTTTTTTCGGCATGTTATGCATATCGCGCGCCGTCACATGGGCGACGACCGAATATGTTCCCGCTTGGGTAAATGTTTTTTCCACCGAGTAGCGGCCATCGCCGTCATGCTTCGCTTCAAGCATTTCCCGCTCGCTGCTTCCGTGTTTCCATACTTCAAACTTGACTTCGCTCGCATCGTCCACTTTTTCACCGCCGTACGTCACGACGCAGGCGAGCTTGGTCGGTTTGTTCAAATCGATGTGATCCGGAACATCCATTTTCACTTCAAGCACGGCCGGCGTCTCGGCTTGCTTGTTGTGATTTGTACAAGCAGCCATGATCATCATCCCCAAAAGTACAACAGCAAACGCGAAACCAACATGTCTTCTCATCTTCACCTTTCTCCTTTTTCCTTCAAATTCATGATCATCGTCAGCACCAAAGACGGAGTCTTTTCCGCCTCTTTTTCTGTTTTTCACTTTATCATAGCTTTGCCGCACCTACATTAGTATTCACCATTTTTTCAAAAACATTTCATCGTTATCACAATTTTTTTGTACAAAACACTTGAAAGTCAAAAAAGGTCAAAGTATAATAAAGTCAGAAAGTCAAAGAAAGTCAAAGTCAAAACCTGAATAATGGAAAAGGGGGTATGCTTCATGCGCTGCCAAGCATGCCAACAACGTGAAGCAACGGTGTTTGTCAACTTGCAATGGAACGGTGAAAAACAACAACTTCACCTGTGCCATGAATGCTATGAAAAACAAAAACAACAATTGTCGATTCCGATGATGAACTTCGGCTTTTCGCCGTTTTCCTTTGATGACTTCTTTACTAGCCCGTTCACAGCCGCCAACGCGGGGATGAGCTCGCCAGAAACGATGGCGAAACGCCCGCAAAGCCATAGCGGCGGATTTTTGGATCAGTTTGGCCGCAACTTGACGCAAATGGCCAAAGCGGGCTTGATCGATCCGGTCATCGGCCGCGACAAAGAAATTGCGCGCGTCATGGAAATTTTAAACCGCCGCAACAAAAACAACCCGGTGTTGATCGGGGAGCCGGGCGTCGGGAAAACGGCCATCGTTGAAGGGCTGGCGCTGAAAATTGCCGAAGGGCAAGTGCCAGAAAAACTGTTGAACAAAGAAGTGTACTTGCTTGACGTCGCTTCGCTTGTTGCCAACACCGGCATCCGCGGCCAGTTTGAAGAGCGGATGAAACGGCTCATCGCCGAACTGCAAGAGCGGAAAAACATCATCTTGTTCATTGACGAAATCCATCTGCTCGTCGGTGCTGGAGCCGCTGAAGGCTCGATGGACGCGGGCAACATTTTAAAACCGGCGCTTGCCCGCGGCGAGCTGCAAGTCGTTGGGGCGACGACACTCAAAGAATACCGGCAAATTGAAAAAGACGCGGCTCTTGAGCGCCGCTTCCAACCGGTCATCGTCCACGAGCCGACCGTTGAGGAAGCGATCGCCATCTTAAAAGGCATTCAGCCAAAATATGAACAATTCCATCATGTCCGCTATACGGACGAGGCGATCGAAGCGTGCGTGAAATTGTCGCACCGCTACATTCAAGACCGCTTCCTCCCGGACAAGGCGATCGACTTGCTTGACGAGGCCGGCTCGAAAGCGAACTTGCGCCTCGGCCCGACCGATGAAAAGCAACTGCAAGAGCGATTGATCCAAATCGCGAAAGAAAAAGAACAAGCGGCGAAAGAGGAAAACTATGAACTGGCGGCGAAACTGCGCGCTGAAGAGCTGAAGCTTGAGAAACAACTCGAGCAAGGCGTCACCCAAGAACGCCCAACAGTCGATGTGGCGGACATCGAGCAAATCATTGCCGAGAAAACCGGCATCCCGGTCGGCAAACTGCAAGCCGATGAAAAAGAAAAAATGAAACATCTCGAAGAAAACTTGGCGAAAAAAGTGATCGGCCAAGCGGAAGCGGTGAAAAAAGTCGCCAAAGCGATCCGCCGCAGCCGCGCCGGCTTGAAAGCGAAACACCGCCCGATCGGTTCGTTCTTGTTCGTCGGCCCGACCGGCGTCGGGAAAACGGAGCTCGCCAAAACGCTCGCTGAAGAGCTGTTTGGCACAAAAGACGCCATGATTCGCCTCGATATGAGCGAATACATGGAGAAACATTCGGTCTCGAAGCTGATCGGTTCGCCGCCGGGCTATGTCGGCTTTGAAGAAGCCGGACAGCTGACGGAAAAAGTGCGCCGCAATCCGTACAGCATCATCTTGCTCGACGAGATTGAAAAAGCGCACCCGGATGTACAGCACATCTTCCTGCAAATTTTGGAAGACGGCCGCTTAACCGACAGCCAAGGCCGCACCGTCAGCTTCAAAGACACCGTCATCATCGCGACAAGCAACGCCGGCGTGACCGACAAAAAAATCACCGTCGGCTTTGAAAAACAAAGCGGTGGCGCATCAAGCGTGCTCGACTCCTTGAACGCTTACTTCAAGCCGGAATTTTTGAACCGCTTCGACGCCATCATCGAGTTCAAGCCGCTTGAAAAAGCGCACTTGCTTCAAATCGTCGACTTGATGCTTGCCGAGGTCAAAACGGCAATGCGCGAACAAGGCATCGAACTCGAAGTGACGGAAGCGGCGAAAGAAAAACTGGCCGAACTCGGCTACCATCCGGCCTTCGGCGCCCGCCCGCTCCGCCGCGTCATCCAAGAGCATGTCGAAGACAACATCGCCGACTGCCTGCTTGACGCGGATCAATCGGTGCGTGCGATCCGTATCGATGTCAAGGACAATGCCATTGTGGCGGAAATCGCCTAATTGTGGCTTAACGACCAACGCGCACACCTATATCATCCATCACCCGAATGACTCGAACATCGCCCCATCCCGTTTTCGGGGTGAGGAAGTGTTTTAGGGAAGAGCAGCAAAAAGAGCCGCCCCGAAGTTTGTATGTAAGGAGGAAATGAATCAATCAGCCCCTGCTTCTTTCGCTCAGAGGGATTGGCGCATCATCGCCATCCCTTTTTCTTTTTCCATCTTTTCGCCAAGAACAATAAGATTTTGCTATAATGAAGAAAAACGCAAGGGGGTATCGCGATTGCCAAACGAAATGGAGACGATCATCATTCAGACGCTCCGCCCGGCTCTTCACCCGTTCGTCATCTACCTGTTCGGTTCAGCCGCCCGTGGGGCGATGCGCCCGGACAGTGATGTCGATATCGCCTTTGTCAGCGACGGCGAACCGCATGATCCGTATGAGCTGTTTCGGCTCGCGGGGCATTTGGCTGACAAGTTAGGGCGAGATGTCGATCTTGTCGATTTGCGCCAAGCCAGCACCGTGTTTCAAGCGCAAGTCGTCTCGACGGGAAAAGCCATTGATTGCCGCGACGAGCGGAAACGGGCTGAGTTCGAAATGAAAACATTGAAAATGTATGTGAAACTAAACGAAGAGAGAGCACCGGTGTTAAAACAAATTACGGAAAGCGGGAGCATATATGAAAAGTGATGTCATTTTAAACAAGATCAGCGTGATCGAACGCTGCCTGAAACGAATTCGTGAAGAATATAACGGCGATCCAAAAAATTTACAAAATTACACAAAACAAGATTCGATCGTTCTGAATTTACAGCGGGCGTGCGAGGCATGCATCGATTTGGCCATGCATATTGTGGCCGAGCAGAAATTCGGATTGCCGCAGCATAGCCGCGATGCATTCGCTCTCCTCGAAGAACATGGGGTCATCTCCCCTTCCATAAGCAAAAAGATGAAGGCGATGGTCGGATTCCGCAACATCGCCGTTCACGACTATCAACAACTGAACCTTGGCATCTTGCAAGCCATCGTCGAACACCATCTTGATGATTTCAAACAATTTACGAAAGCCATCCTCGATTATGCTAAGAAAAACAGCTAGGCCGGCTTCAGTGCGGAAGCCGGCCGGTTAGCGCCGCAGACCGTTCATCAACACGTGAATCGTCCGCTCCATTTCCGCCTCATCGTCCCAATTGTGGTCAGGCAAAAGGAGAAAGCGGGCGGCCAAAAAGCCGGCGAGCGATGTGATCGTCAAGCGGATGACCGAATCAACCGGCAGCTCGGCCAACTCCCCTTTCTCTTGAAAATGGCGGACAATGCGGGCGAATTTTGGATACACGTGCTCTGTAAACACGCGTTGAAAGCACTGTTTAATCTCGGAATGAAAGGCGAGCTCCTGCCAAAGCACACGAATCGCTGGCAAATACTTTTTCACAAAGGCGTAGCGATTGGAAAACACCGCGCGCAAAAACTGTTCGTACGTCTCATATTCGTTGTCAAACACTTCACGGACAAACTCTTTCGCCAAAAACGGGGCGACGGACTGAAACAATGTCGGCGTGACGATCGCCAACAATAAGTCTTTTTTCGTCTTATAGTGGCGGAAGATCGTGCCTTCCGCCACCCCGGCCTTTTTGGCGATTTCACTCGTGGAAGTCGCCGCATAGCCTTTTTCGGCAAACATTTCCACTGCGGCTTCCAAAATTTTCAGCTGCTTTTCACTGAACTGCCCTTCCTTGCCGCCGATTTGCAGCAGCTCTTGAATCCATGGATGCTCACTCATGGCTATACTCCTTACAGCTTGCGGTATTTTTTCAGCGCTACTACATTTAATAGCATAAACAGCAACGTAAAGCCAAGCAGCACGTACACATCCACGGCGATGGCGCCAAAGCCCTCTCCCCGCACCATAATATCGCGCAGCGCATCCGCCCCGTAGGTGAGCGGCATGATGACGCTCAGCGAGCGAAGCCATTCTTCCATCGTGTCAAGATTGAACAAGCCGGAGAAAAACACTTGCGGCACGACGACAAGCGGGATAAACTGCACCATTTGCAGCTCGTTGTTGGCGAACGCCGACAGCAGCATCCCAAGCGCAAGCGCCGTCATCGCCAACAAAAACGTAATGAGCAGCACATACCCGAACGAACCTTCCATCATCATGTCGAGCACATCAATGGCAAACCATGAAATTAAGCTTGCCTGAATCGTCGTAAACAATCCGAACCCGATCATGTAGCCGGCGACCATTTCCCAGCGCCTGAGCGGCGTCGCCATCAGCCGCTCGAGCGTCCCGTTCGTCCGCTCGCGCAAAAATGACACTCCAGCAATCAAAAAGACAAAAAAGAAGACGAAAAAGCCGATCAGCACGGGGCCGAAATAATCAAATGACGCCATGTCGCTTGATCCGTGCCAATACGTTGTTTTCAGCTGAAACGGGGGCTTGGGCGCCATGGACTGAAACGCCTTTTGCACCGCGGCCATCACCGCCTGATTGGCCGTCGGGTCGCTTCCTTCCAGCGTAAGGTGCGGAGCGCTTCCGCTCATGTCAAGCCACGCGTCAATGTCTTGATCGTCCAGCTGCTTTCGCGCTTGTTTTGCTGACAGCTCTTTCACGTTCGCTCCTGCTTCTTTCAACTTGTCAACAACCACCTCAGGCACGTGTTCGCTGACGGCAATGGCTGGTTTGTATTCTTCGCCATTAAACACCAAATCCATTAACAACAAGACGAACATCGGCGCGACAATCATGAGCGCCAGCGTGCGCTTGTCGCGGAAAAACTGGCGGATGATGCGGACGACAATGGCCAACACTCTCATCGACGGACACCTCCAAACGTCAAAAACGCTTGCTCAATCGTTTCCGCGCCTGCTTCCTGTTTCAATTCATCCGGGCGGCCGACGGCGATCAGACGGCCTTCGCGAATCATGCCAAGCCGCCCGCACTTTTCCGCTTCATCCATCACATGGGTCGTGACGACAATGGTTGTGCCGCGCTGGCGAATCCGCTCAAGCTCCGCCCAAATCGATTGGCGCAGCACCGGATCGATGCCGACCGTCGGCTCATCCAAAATAAGCACGTCCGGTTCATGAAGCAAGGCGATCGCCAGCGACAACCGACGCTTCATCCCTCCTGAATATTGGTGCACCGGCTTTTTTCGATCATTCGTTAAGTTGACAAGCGCCAACATGTCATCGATCCGCTCTTTTTGTTTTTTCCCTCGCAACCCGTAGATGGAAGCAAAAAATTGCATGTTCTCCAGCGCAGTCAATTCTCCGTACAGGGCATCCGACTGGGCCATAAAGCCGATCCGCTTCATGGCGCCAAGATTGGGCATATTCACGCCGAGCACGCGAATCGTCCCTTCGCTCGCCGCATCAATGCCGGCGATCATGCGCACCAACGTCGTTTTTCCTGCACCCGACGGGCCGAGCAGACCGAAAATTTCTCCCGCGCGGACATCCAACGACACATCGTGGATGACTACTTTTTTTCCAAACCGCTTGGAGACACGCTCGACTTGAATACATGGATTGGCGGTCATTGCTTTTCTCCCCTTTGCATAGTAGTGAGTAATCACTCATATATAGTATAAAAAGATAAACCTTTTTGTGAAGTGAGTAATCACTCACAAAATACATTTTTTAAGCTGCCGACGGTTCGGCAGTCCACCTACTGTTCCATCAATTGGACGTCTCGCCAGCCGTAGCACCACTCCCATAATGCTTTTCCACCGATTTCCACCCTTTCCTCGGCCAGTTTTTCACCGCCAAGCCGTTCGTAAAAACCGCGTGACGGATTGTCGGCAAGCACCCAGACGACCAGCGAATGAATGCCTTTTTGCGCCAAATGGCGGATCAACGCTTGAACGAGTTGCCGGCCGAGCCCTTTTCCTTGCACCTCTTTAAGCAAATAAATCGCATACAGCTCCCCGTCATACTTCGCTATCAGACCGTCGGCTGCCCGATTTGGTCCGCCGGAGACGAATCCAACGACGCGTCCGTTTTCCTCGGCGACAAACACGGAATGGTCCGATTGGCTGAGCACCTTCTCCCATAACGTTTGTTTTTCTCCCACTGCCAACGTCTCCAAGTACGCGTCCGGCACGATGCCGCTGTACGTCGTCTTCCAACTTTCGACGTGGACCGAAGCGATGGCCAGTGCGTCGACCCATGTGGCTTTACGGATCATCGTTTTCCCCCTTTTCCCCAGTTTGATAGAAGTTTTCAAATTGAACGCTCTCCCACCTACGCTTGAGCTTTGAGGTGAGAGATTGTTGGAAACACCCGCCCCACAGCAGGCTGTCAACCAAGCCATCCCCGCCCAACACGTGGAAGTGGGGGTCTTCTCGGCGCGAGATGATAAAGAAAAGCAGGGCGGTGCTGTTCCCGCCCGCCTTCTTTGCTTCTTTTTACAAGGCTTTGTCATCGACGCTGTCCAACCACCGCTCGATATGGCCGACGACCGAAGCGACCGCCCCGTCAGCAAACGGCGACTTTAGGTTGGCGCTTTTGACGAGCTCAGTAAACGGCCGGCTGCCGCCCAATCGGCAAAGCGCCACATAGTCGCGCCAGGCTGATTCCCGGTCTTCCTGCGCCCGCTTCCAAAACTGGAACGCGCACACTTGCGCCAATGTATAATCAATGTAATAAAACGGGTCGGTGTAAATGTGCCCTTGCCGCTGCCAAAATCCGCCGCGCTCAAGGTAGTCATGGCCGGCGTAGTCTCTTGTCGGCAAATACGCTTTTTCGATGTTGCGCCAGACACTCTTCCGCTCAGCCGGCGTCATATCCGGGTTCTCGTAGACAGCGTGCTGAAATTCATCGACTGCAACGCCGTACGGCAAAAACAAAAGTGCGTCGCTCAAATGGGCGAACCGGTATTTGTCGGCGTCTTCGCCGAAAAAGAGCTCCATCCACGGCCATGTGAAAAATTCCATGCTCATCGAATGGATTTCACACGCCTCAAGCGTCGGCCAGTTGTATTCCGGAATGTCGTAATGGCGGCTCTCATACACTTGGAACGCATGCCCAGCTTCATGGGTGAGCACATCAATGTCGCCGGACGTTCCGGTAAAGTTCGAGAAAATAAACGGCGCCTTATAGTCATCGATATAGGTGCAATAGCCGCCGCCCGCCTTTCCTTTTTTGGCGACGAGGTCCATCAATTCATGTTCGACCATATAGCGGAAAAACTCTCCTGTTTCCGGCGACAGCTCTTCATACATGCGCCGGCCGTTGTCAACAATCCAAGCGGCGTCCCCTTTTGGCGCCGGGTTGCCGCTCGGAAACATGAACGGCTCATCATAATACGTAAGCCGGTCGACCTGAATCCGCTGCCGCTGGCGCTCGCGCAGCTTTGCTGCGAGTGGGACGATGTGCGTTTTCACTTGCCGGCGGTAGCCTGCGACCATATCGGCATTGTAATCGGTCCGGCCTAAACGGGCATAGCCGAGTTCCACAAAGTTTTGGAAACCGAGCTTGCGGGCGATCGCCGTGCGGACGTGGACAAGCTCATCATACAATTCATCGAGTTCTTTTTCATAGTCCATGAAAAACGAAAATCGTGCCTCACTCGCCCGTTGGCGCATCGCGCGGTCCGGCGACTCAACAAACGGCTGCAGCTGGGCAAGCGTCCGCTCTTCCCCTTCAAACATGATTTTCGCCGATGCGATGAGCTTCGTATATTCGCTTGCCAGCTTGTTTTCTTTTTGCAAGTCCTCTACAATCGCCGGTGCGTATGTTTTCAGCTGTGTTTCGGCCAACGCAAACAGCTGTTTCCCCCACACTTGTTCCAATTCAGCGCGGAACGGCGAGGAAACAAGCGCGCGGTAATAATCGTTGACAAGCCCCTTGACGATCGGCTCCGTTTCATCGAAAAAGTCTTGTTCTTTCTTATAGAACTCATCGTTTGTATCGATCGTATGGCGAATATGGCAAAGGTTCGCCATCGTGCTGTAGCGGCGGCGCAGCTCATTGATCCGCTTCATCGCCTCGTGTTGCAAGGCGGCGCTCCCCGCACGGCGGAACGAATCAAGCGCTTCTTGAAACGATGCCTGCAATTGAGTGATGTCCGGCCGCTCATAACGAAACTCAGAAAACTTCATGCTCATCCCCTTCTTTTTTTCACGGAATATGATGATGGGAAAAGATCCATCCCCAGTGAAATGAACCTTTTCCATGTTTCACTGACCAATTGTATATTCGTCGAACTTCAAAAATATCCTCCTTTTCCAACCCCTTAAATACACTTCCATTTTACCCCACACAAACAATACGAAGCAATGATCATGTCTGGTATGTAGAGGAGAGTGTCCATGAAAATCCAACGTCTTGACTCACTCTTCCAACCAAAAGATATTGACGGTTTTTGTCGAATTGGGTAATATAATGTCGGCAACCATATACCCCCTCTCCACTTTAATGGGATAGAGGTTGCGGTGAACAAAAGTAGCGCTGCCGAGGCTCGGAGCGGTCCATGACGCAGCGGGAAAGGGTTCACCGCCGAAGTTTGCGGCGCGCTCCGGCGGCGCAAGCTGGGCCTGCGGCCGAACAGGTGCAGGACTGCCATCGCCTACGGCGGTGGAGCGCTATCGCCATTCAGTTGGATGCGAACCGATCATGCACCCGCTGAAAAGGCGCGGGTGCTTTCTTTTATTTTTGCTTATTTTCAAGGAAGGAGCGTTTTCATCTTGGACAATCAGCGAAAACTTGGAATTTGGGTATTAACGGCGCTCGTCGTTGGCAATATGGTTGGTTCCGGCATTTTTATGCTGCCGCGCTCGTTGGCGGAGGCGGCGAGCCCCATCGGCGTGATGCTCGCCTGGCTGCTGACCGGAGCCGGCGTTCTAATGACGGCGCTTGTTTTCGGCGACTTGGCAATCCGCAAGCCCGACTTAGGCGGCGGACCGCAAATTTACGCGAAGGAGCTGTTTCCGAAAGGCTCCAATCTCTCGATTTTATCTTAATTAGGCGAGAAGACTCCCACTTCAACGAAGCGAAGCGGAGTAAGTGGGAGATGAATCGCCTTAACTATATTTTGCTGAAAATAGGATAGATTCAGTAAAATATAGTATAATATAGTTAGATGGGAGGTGAAAAAAT
>NZ_AYSF01000063.1:0-14562 GCF_000498995.1 Geobacillus thermopakistaniensis | reverse complement strand
AAGCAACGCATTAAAATCTAGCCGAAAATGCTTGCCGTTCCGGTCGAACGTCCGGTTGTGAATGAAACGACGGCCTTGGGTGCGGCGTATTTGGCCGGGCTGGCGGTCGGCTACTGGAACAGCCGAGATGACATCGCCGCCCAATGGCAGCTCGAGCGCCGGTTTGAGCCGAAGATGGATGACGCCAAGCGTACCGCTCTCTATGAAGGATGGAAAAAAGCAGTGCAAGCGGCGCGGTCGTTTAAATGATGGAAAAACGCAGATGTCTCGTCATGGGCATCTGCGTTTTTGCGTTTTGGCTTGCACGTTACGGGGCGGAAAAAATGAAACAGCATCGCCCTCCTCTGTTTGTCGAGTAAAGGCGATTTTTTTCGATGCGCATTCAACAAAGCAAAAAAAGCTGAGCGTTTGAAACATTAATATAGTCAAACAAATTTATGTTCTAAATAATCATATATGATAAGGATCAAATTACAAAAAATGTTGAAGCAAGTTGAATCATCTCATGCTTCCGGCTTTATCGGGCGCGCTCATCAACACGGTCGTCACCATTCAATATTTGCGAAGCGAAATCATTGATACGAAAGTGAAAGATTTCGTGAAAACAGCGCGCGCCAAGGGCGTTCTAGAACGCCAGATTTACTGGCGGCACATTTTGCGCAATTCGTTTTTGCCGATCGCAGCGTTTTTAGGCTATGAAATTACGGGGCTCATCGGCGGTTCCGTGTTTTTAGAGTCCATTTACAGTTATCCAGGGCTTGGACAACTGTTTTTGCAGTCGATTATGCAGCGCGACTACAGCGTCGTAACGGCGCTTGTGATGATTTCCGGGGTCGCGACGCTTGTGGGGACCTTGCTTTCTGACATTATTTTAAGTGCGGTCGATCCGCGCATTCGCATTGAGTAAGGGAGGGGCGTGGAATATGAAAATTGAGGTGAACCGTCCTGCTCCAGTTGAAATAGCCAGTGAGAAAAGCCCTTCCGCTCTTTCGATTATGTGGCGGGAGCTCGTCCGCGATCGGCTGGCTCTTGTTTCGCTCATTATATTGTCCGTCATTTTGCTGATTGTCTACGGCGCTTCCATTTTTTTAGACCAAGAGGAAATTGTAAAGGTAGACTTTTTGGCCATTCATTCGCCGCCATCGGCGGAACATTGGCTTGGCACCGATTATGGCGGCCGCGATGTGTTCGGCCAGCTGATCATTGGAGCCCGCAATTACTTTACGATCGGCCTGGCGATTACGCTAATCACAGGTGCGATCGGCCTTGTGGTGGGGCTTGTGGCCGGCTATTTCGGCGGCTGGATCGACAACGTCATCATGCGCATCATCGATTTTATTCTCGTCTTGCCGTTTTTAATGCTGGTGATCGTCTTTGTAGCCATCGTCCCGAAATACAATGTGGCGACGTTCATTTTGATTATGAGCGCGTTTTTATGGACGGGCAAAGCCCGGCTCATTCGCGCCAAGACGCTTGCCGAGCGGGAATTGGACTATGTCAGCGCATCCAAGACGCTCGGGACGCCGGATTGGAAAATCATTTTGTTTCAAATTTTGCCAAACTTAAGCTCCATTATCATCGTCAATTTGACGTTGAACTTAGCCGGCAACATCGGCATTGAGTCAGGTCTTACATACCTGGGGTTCGGGCTGCCGGAGAGCACGCCAAGCCTTGGGACGCTGGTCAGCTATGCGACCAATCCCGATGTGCTGCAAAACAAATGGTGGGTATGGCTGCCTGCATCATTGCTCATTTTGGTGATGATGCTGTGCATAAATTTCATCGGCCAAGCGTTAAACTCGGTCATTGGGATGCGAAAAAGCAAGAAAATGTGATGGACAATCCGAAATTCCAGAACAAAAAGCTGCGCCAAGCCATGGCGTACGCCATCAACAACCAAGAAGTGGCTGATCGCTTGTACCACGGCTTGCGCTTCCCGGCGACCACGCTGATCCCGCCGTCGTTCCCGGGATACCATGACAGCTCGATCAAAGGGTACACGTATAATCCGGAAAAAGCAAAACAGCTGCTTGATGAGGCCGGCTATAAAGATGTGGACGGCGACGGCTTGCGCGAAGATCCGAACGGCAAAAAGTTTACGATCAACTTTTTGGCGATGAGCGGCGGCGATATTGCCGAGCCGTTGGCGAAGTTTTACATGCAATGCTGGAAAGACGTTGGCTTGGATGTCCAATTGGTGGACGGCCGTCTGGCGGAGTTCAACTCGTTCTATGACATGGTTGAAAAAGATGACCCGAAAGTGGACGTTTACGCTGCCGCCTGGGGAACGGGAACGGACGTCGACCCGTACGGATTGTACGGCCGCAACGTCATGTTCAACTACTCGCGCTGGGTGAATGAGAAAAACGATGAACTGTTGGAAAAAGGCCATTCCGAACAGGCGTTTGACAAAGAATATCGTCGGAAAATTTACAGTGAATGGCAAAAGCTGATGAACGAAGAAGTTCCGGTCATTCCGACGTTGTATCGTTCGGCCATTTATGCCGTCAACAACCGCGTCGCCAACTTCACGGTCGATCCGGGCTCGAAACTGACGTGGAAAGATGTCGGCGTCACGTCCGAGCAACCGGAAGTCGAACAATGACGATTGTTGCCTTTGATGATGTATGATAAGATAGAAGATAAATTGCATACGTCTTATCAAGAGTGGGCGAGAGAACGGGCTTGATGACCCCACAGCAACCTGCCGCAGGCAAGGTGCTAACACCCGCAAAGCGGTTTCGCTTTGGATGATAAGAATGGCTCATGGCCCCTTTCGCATCATTCCGAGGCGAAGGGGGTTTTTGTCGATGGGAGGTGAAGGAGAAACAGTGGAGGAGGCGGTTTCGCTCCGCGCTTGCATGGCCGCTCATCTCCCTGCCGCAGCGTTCGCCGTTTGTGTCATGCGCTGTGTGCAGGCGGAGCTCATCCGGTTTGACCCTAAGGCGGCGGTGCATGTCGACCGTGGGGACGGATACGTTCATTTGTATGGGGAAGCGCAAGGAACAGCCTTTTCGTTGTTGTTGACCAACAGTGAGGCGGACGAATGGAAGGCGGACGGACCGTACGCCCTTGACCGCTACATATGGACAGAGCTTGGGAAAAAAGGGATTTTCCCGATGCAGATGACGCCGTATTTACAAGCAGTATGGTTAACTGAGTCATAGAAAGGAAGAGGGACGAATGGCAGTCAAAAAATTTGAACATGTCGGCATTCAAGTGAAAGACATCGAGGCATCGAAAGAGTTTTATCAAAATGTTGTCGGCTTGGAGCTGCTCGACGAAATGATTCATACGAACGGCACGATGAAATTGGCGTTTTTAGGGATTGGCGGCTCGATCATTGTCGAGCTGATCGAAGGATACAATCCGGATTTGCCGACGGAAGGAAAAGTGCACCATGTGGCGTTTACGGTGGAAGGCATTGAGCAGGAGAAAGAACGGCTTCAGTCGCTCGGTGTGCCGCTTGTGTGGGAAGAAATAACGACACTTCCGAACGGAGCAAAATATTTGTTCTTCCTCGGGCCCGACGGCGAATGGATCGAGTTTTACGAGCCTGCTCGATAAATGGCGTCACGCTAGGCGGCCAGCTGTTTGGGCCGCCTATGAATTTGCCGTCTGGCGATTGGCGCTTCGTTCCATTTTTCTTCGTATGGCCTTGCCTGCCGCTAGACAACAACCGTCCATGTAGGAGTCGTCGTCTTCTCGATTCAATGGTATACTAGAAAAAGAGAGGGGGAGGATGACGTGGAAGAAATGATCGTGCACGCGATTCAAGACGACTACCCTGATGAATTCGCCTGGTGCTACGGCTGCGGGCGTCTGAATGAACAAGGCCACCATTTTCGCACCGGGTGGCGGGGCGACAAAACGGTGACGGTGTATACGCCGCGTCCGGAACATACGGCGATTCCAGGGTTTGTGTACGGCGGGCTGATCGCCTCGCTCATTGATTGCCACGGCACCGGTTCAGCGGCGCTTGCCTTGCATCGGAAAAACGGCCATGAACCAGGGAGCGGGGAAACGCCGCCGCGCTTTGTCACTGCGTCGCTTCACGTCGATTTCGTCAAGCCGACGCCGCATGGAGTGCCGCTTGTCGCCGTCGGCACTGTGACGGAGATTCATCCGAAAAAATGGAAAGTGGACACCGAAGTGTTCGCCAACGGCGAACTGTGCGCCCGCGGGCAAGTCGTCGCCGTCGTAATGCCGAAAACGTTTGTCCGTGGGTAACAAGCAACAAAAGGCGCCGGAGAGCGGCTGTTTTTGACAGCGCTTTCTCCGGCGCTTGGCAACTGGTCGAAAACGGCTGCGCCTCACCTCGTTTCGCCATTGAGGACTGATGATGTCATGAAAAAGGCAACTCGACAACGCCTCTTCTCAAGTGGGGAAACCTTGTGAAATTGGTTCTCCTTTTTCAACAAAACCACCGATTTGGCGAACATCATCGTTTTTCGCCGGTTTTCTCGGATTCCTCTGATCATCGCTTTCCATGCGTTTCAAAACAACAACAGCAGCTGCTGTTTGGACTCGTCGAATCCAAGGAGAACGAGCATGCGCAAAAACGCCTTTTGGAGATCCATCACCTTCACGGTTTGTCCATGATCAGCACCGACGACGTGGCGCTCGCCACCTCTTTGCCGTTTTGCCGCACGATGGCGGTTACATAGGCGACGGTTTTCCCGAACTTTTCCACCCGCGCCTCGATTTCGGCTTCTCCAGCCGCCGCTGGGCGGTGAAACGTCGTCTGCAAGTTGATGGAGGCGTGCATTTGGTCATCGCGAAGCAAGGTCGTCACCGCATACGCCATGAGAATGTCCGCCGCCGCCCCGACGAACCCGCCCATAATCACCCCGTTGCCGTTGAGCAGCGATTCGCTGATCGTCCATACGCCTTTCGCATAGCCGTCTCGGGCTTCCGTCAGGCGGACGCCGAGCGTTTCGTCGCATGGGGGCGGCGCGCTTTGACCGGCGATGACAGCGTGCAAGTTGGTCATTGGCTTCATGTGGAACACCCTTTCTGTTGTCAATCATGTTTTTTTATTCGCCAAACGGCGGCGATTTCCTCTTTTCGCGTGCATGAGGAGGAGAACGGCAAAGCTGTGGCGAAAGAAACAAGCAGCTGATGATGGAAAGGAGATGGTCTCATGTATCAACCGCCAGACGCCGGCCGTTGGACGGGACGGATTGACAGCGTGAGCGATGAGCAGGCGTTTCGTCTTCATCAGCGCATTCGCTTGCTCGATTTGTCGCAGCCATTGGAGACGGTGGAACGAGCGGCGGCATTCATCGGGTTTGCGTGCGACGAAGGAGTGCGCCGCAACCAAGGCCGCCAAGGGGCGAAAGAGGCGCCGGCCGCCGTCAAAGCGGCGCTGGCCCGGCTGCCTTGGCATCTTCCGGAAGGGGTCGTTGTCTATGACGCAGGCGATGTCGTTTGCGTCGATGAACGGCTCGAACAAAGCCAGACTGAACTTGGGAAGGCGGTCGCCCGCCTGCTGAAAAACGGGATGGCGTCTATCGTGATCGGCGGCGGCCATGAGACGGCGTACGGCCATTACTTGGGCGTTCGCGAAGCGCTCGGGCCCGAAGCCCGCCTTGGCATCCTCAACATTGACGCCCATTTCGACTTGCGCCCGTACGATGACGGGCCGACGTCCGGGACGATGTTTCGGCAAATATTGGATCAAGACGAACGGGTCCGTTACTTCTGCCTCGGCATTCAGCGGCTTGGCAACACGGCGGCGCTGTTTGCGGCGGCCGAGACGTACGGCTGCCGGTACATGCTTGAAGACGAGCTGACCGCAGGGCCGATCGAGGCCGCCTATGAACAAATCGAGGAATTTGCCGCTCATCACGATGCCGTGATGTTGACCATTTGCATGGACGCCATCAGCGCGGCTGCCGCGCCGGGGGTGAGCGCGCCGTCGCCGTTTGGACTCGCTCCGTCGCTAGTGCGCGCTCTCGTCCGCCGAATCGTTTCTCATCCGAAAACGATCAGCGTCGATCTTTGCGAAGTCAATCCACTCTGGGATGAAGGCGGAAAAACGGTGGCGTTGGCCGCCGCCTTTTGCATGGAAGCGCTCCTTCATTTTCGACGCTTGCAGCCAAGGCGGTGAGAACGTGAAATTGGTCATTGCCGAACGGGACGACAAGGAACGAGAAGCGATCCGCTGGCTCGTGTCCGCGTATTCCTTGCCGATTGAGCGGGTGTATACGGCGGCTACGGTCGAGGAGATGATGGCGTTTCTTGAGCGGGAGGCGCCGGAGCTATTGTACGTCGAACTGGATATGATTCCGTATGAACGATGGTCGAAGGCGACATCCCACGTCCGCTTGTTTTGCCAACGCGTGATTGCCGCAACGGCCGAGGCGACGTTTGCGCGGGCGAAACAAGCCATCGACTGGCAATGCGTCGATTTGCTTGTGAAGCCGCTTGAGCCCGCCAAGCTGAAACAAGCGTTGAGGACGGCGGTTTCGCTTTCCTCCAACAGCCGCTCGAGCCTGACAGCGGGTTTTGACGGCCATGACGACTACCGCGCATTATTTTACGATGACCCCGCCGCAGCTTCCACCCATGTATGGCTTGTGCAGGCGGAACAGCCTGCCTTGTCTCGGGAAGTGATCCGCTTTTTAACGAGCTATCCGTTTCGCGGACGGGCGCGCGTATTGCCGCTCACCCATATGGCGGTTTGCCTGCTTCCCGATTTGCCGGGCGACGGGAAAGAAGAGGCGTGGAAGCTGTTGCGCGATTGGGAAGAGGAGCATCATGAGCCGCTCGCGGTTGTCGTGATGCCGCCTGATGGTCGGAAAACGGTGCGCGGGCAATACCAAGCGGCCCGCCGGTTGCTGGAGACGACGTTTTTCATTGGCTATCGCCAAGTGATCGCTCCCGCTTCGGAATACGAACAGTGGCGTGAGCTCGATCCGTTTTTGACGCCGGAGGAGCAGCGGCAATGGATCGAGATGCTCGAGCGGTTCGACCATGAAGGGGTGAAGCGATGGCTGCGGCGCGAATTCTCCCATTGGAAGCCGCCGTTTCCGAGCCCGGAGATGGTGCGGACGCGGCTGACGAGCATCTTGGCGCAAATCCGCCGGTTTATGAAAACATACGGCCTTGACCGCGGCGGAACCGAGCGGGAGTATATGCGCATTTTTCAAGACATTTTGTACAATCCCGTCTTGTATCGCATCGTTCAAGAATTGATTTTATTTTTATATCGATTGTTCCATGAGGCCAAGCAGGCCGAGGAAGACGCGCGCGTCGACGCCGTGGAGCGCGGCCTCCGCTATATGGAGGCGCATTTTCGCGATCCGTCGCTCACGCTTGAGCGGGTCGCGGCCGCCGCCGGGCGCAGCCCCGCGTATTTCAGCCATTTGTTGTCGAAAAAGCGCGGCGTGACGTTTCGCCAGTGGCTGACCAACCGGCGGCTTGAGGAAGCGAAACGGCTGCTTCGGCAGACGGATTTGTCGATTAAAGAAATCGCCGAACAAACCGGGTTTCGCACCGCCCATTATTTGATGCGCGTCTTTAAAGCCGAACTGAACCAGACGCCGACCGCCTACCGCGATGAACAACGGCTGAAACCGTCATCACCGCGGTAGGCGGTTTTTTCAAAAGAAATGAACATATATCAAAAGAAATGGATAGATGAAGCGAAAAGAAAAAAGAAATTTCAAAAAAAATGGATCATCTTGAAAAGACGAGAATCTATCTCCATCCTCTTGGCTTCCTTACAATAAAAAGCAAAGAGGAAAAAGGAGAGGATGACGATGGCAGAAAAACGGACCGTACGCCCGTTTGCGGGAACAGAGCGGCGGGCGAAAGGATGGATTCAAGAAGCGGCGTTGCGTATGTTAAACAACAATTTGCATCCCGATGTCGCCGAGCGGCCGGATGAGTTGATCGTCTACGGCGGCATCGGCAAGGCGGCGCGCAACTGGGAATGTTACGAGGCGATTGTGGACACCCTTCTTCGTTTAGAAAACGATGAAACGTTGCTCATTCAATCCGGCAAGCCGGTGGCGGTGTTTCGCACGCATCCGGACGCCCCTCGCGTGCTGATCGCCAACTCCAACCTCGTGCCCGCATGGGCGACGTGGGACCATTTCCACGAACTTGACAAAAAAGGGTTGATCATGTACGGACAAATGACGGCCGGGAGCTGGATTTACATCGGCAGCCAAGGGATCGTCCAAGGGACGTATGAAACGTTTGCCGAAGTGGCGCGCCAGCACTTTGGCGGCACGCTGGCCGGGACGATCACGCTAACCGCCGGCCTTGGCGGCATGGGCGGGGCGCAGCCGCTCGCCGTGACGATGAACGGCGGCGTCTGCCTCGCCATCGAAGTCGATCCGGCCCGCATCCAGCGCCGCATTGACACGAATTACTTGGATACGATGACCGACAGCCTAGACGCGGCGCTCGAGATGGCGAAACAAGCGAAGGAAGAGAAAAAAGCGCTGTCGATCGGCCTTGTCGGCAATGCGGCTGAAGTGTTGCCGCGTCTCGTCGAAATGGGCTTTGTTCCGGACGTCTTGACCGATCAAACGTCCGCCCACGATCCGTTAAACGGCTACATCCCGGCTGGCCTTACGCTTGATGAGGCCGCCGAACTCAGGGCGCGCGATCCGAAGCAGTACATCGCCCGTGCAAAACAGTCGATCGCCGCGCATGTTCGAGCGATGCTGGCGATGCAAAAGCAAGGGGCGGTGACGTTTGATTACGGCAACAACATCCGCCAAGTGGCAAAAGACGAAGGGGTGGACGACGCCTTTTCCTTCCCGGGTTTTGTGCCGGCCTACATCCGTCCGCTCTTTTGCGAAGGAAAAGGGCCGTTCCGCTGGGTGGCATTATCCGGCGACCCGGAAGACATTTATAAAACCGATGAAGTCATTTTGCGTGAATTCAGCGACAATGAGCGTCTTTGCCATTGGATTCGCATGGCGCAAAAACGCATTAAGTTCCAAGGGCTGCCGGCGCGCATTTGTTGGCTCGGCTACGGCGAGCGGGCGAAGTTCGGGAAAATCATCAACGACATGGTGGCCAAAGGCGAGCTGAAAGCGCCGATCGTCATCGGTCGCGATCATTTGGATTCGGGCTCCGTTGCTTCGCCGAACCGGGAGACGGAAGGAATGAAAGACGGAAGCGACGCCATCGCCGACTGGCCGATTTTAAACGCGCTGTTGAATGCGGTCGGCGGCGCAAGCTGGGTGTCGGTTCACCACGGCGGCGGCGTCGGCATGGGCTACTCCATTCACGCCGGCATGGTCATTGTCGCCGACGGCACGAAAGAGGCGGAAAAACGGCTGGAGCGCGTGTTGACGACCGACCCGGGGCTTGGTGTGGTCCGCCACGCCGACGCTGGGTATGAGCTCGCCATTCGGACAGCGAAAGAAAAAGGCATCGATATGCCGATGCTCAAGTAGAAAGGGGGATCCATATGCGCCCGCTTTTTGTCCGCCGCGCCCGCCAGCTCGTCACGCTGGCGGGAAGCTCCGCGGCTCCGCTTGTCAAGGAGAAGATGAGCGATCTTCACATCATCGAAAACGGCAGCGTCTGGATCGAACATGGCACGATCGTGGCGGTTGGGGCGGACGATGAACTGGCCCGCCAATTTGCCGATCGGCTCGCCGAAGCGGAAGTCATTGACGCTAAGGGCAAAACGGTGACGCCTGGGCTTGTCGATCCTCATACTCATCTCGTTTACGCCGGCAGCCGCGAACACGAATGGACGATGCGGCTCGGCGGGGCGACGTACATGGAAATCATGAACGCAGGCGGCGGCATTCATGCGACGACAAAAGCGACGCGCGAGGCGTCGGAAGAGATGTTGTATGAAGAAAGCAAGCGGCGGCTCGATCAGTTTTTGCTTCATGGGGTCACGACCGTCGAAGCAAAAAGCGGCTATGGTTTAAGCCTTGAGCACGAAATCAAGCAGCTTGAAGTCGCCAAGCGTCTCGATGACACCCACCCGGTCGATATCGTCTCCACGTTTCTTGGCGCTCATGCCGTTCCGCCGGAGTGGAAGCACGATCCGGATGAATACGTCCGCCTTGTCATCGACGAGATGATTCCCGAAGTGAGCCGGCGGGGGCTCGCCGAGTTCAACGACGTCTTTTGCGAGCGCGGCGTCTTTACCCCCGACCAGGCGCGCCTCATCCTCGAAGCAGGCAAAGAGCACGGCTTGACGCCGAAAATCCACGCCGATGAAATCGAGCCGTATGGCGGGGCGGAACTGGCAGCCGAAGTCGGCGCGATATCCGCCGACCACCTGCTTCGTGCGTCGGACGAAGGGCTTCGGCGCATGGCGGAGCGCGGCGTGATCGGCGTTCTCTTGCCGGGCACGGCATTTTTCTTAATGACAAAAGCCGCTGATGCCCGCCGTTTGATCGACGCCGGCGTTCCCGTCGCTTTGGCGACCGACTGCAACCCCGGTTCGTCGCCGACCGTCTCGCTGCCGCTTGTCATGAGCCTTGCCTGCCTGCATATGGGCATGACTCCCGCTGAAGCGATGGCCGCCGCCACGATCAATGCCGCCCACGCCATCGGCCGCGCGCATCTCGTCGGCAGCCTCGAGCCGGGGAAGAAGGCGGATTTGGTCATTTTCAATGTCCCGAATTATATGCAAATCATGTACTATTACGGCGTCAACCATGCGGAGACGGTGATCAAAGGTGGAAAGGTGGTGGTGAACGACGGCAAGGTGTACATCTGAAGGGGGAATGGTCTTCCGTCGAGGTGTTTAGCGACCGGGAGCGGTTATGCTTCCGGCCGTGCTGTCGTCTTTAGCCTGTAGAAGAACAAATGGGGGTGGAGGAAAATGAAAACGGATACAAACATGGCGCCATCCGTGCCGACACCAACGCCGGCAAGCGGGGCATGGAAGTTTTTCGTCTTTAGCGCCATCGGGATTTTCGTGTTTTTCGTTCCGGTGTCAATTGGCGGCACATCATCGATTTTGCTCGATCATATTGTGACATGGATCCGCACCCAGTTTTCGGCACTTGTTCCTTATTATGCTCTTATCGTGATCGCTCTCGGTGCCGTTTATCCGTTTTACAAAAAAACGTGGAACAAAGATGCTGTGACAACCGTTTTTTCACTGTTGAAAGTTCTAGGACTGATCACGGCGGTCATGCTTGTGTTTCACATCGGTCCGTCGTGGCTGTTTCAACCGAATATGGGGCCGTTTTTGTATGACAAACTCGTCATTTCCGTCGGTCTCCTTGTGCCGATTGGCTCGGTTTTTCTCGCTCTTCTTGTTGGTTACGGGCTGCTTGAATTTGTCGGTGTGTGGATGCAACCCGTCATGCGGCCGATTTGGAAAACACCGGGCCGCTCGGCGATTGACGCCGTCGCTTCCTTTGTCGGCAGCTACTCCATTGGGTTATTGATCACTAATAAAGTGTTCAAAGAAGGCAAATATACCGTGAAAGAAGCGGCGATCATCGCCACCGGCTTTTCCACTGTATCCGTGACATTTATGGTCGTTGTGGCGAAAACATTGGGGCTCATGCCAATCTGGAATACGTATTTTTGGGTGACATTTCTTGTCACGTTTGCCGTTACAGCGTTCACCGCTCGGATTTGGCCGCTAAGCCGCATGAGCGATGAATACTACGACGGCAAGGGGGATCCCGAGCAAAAAGTAACGGGCAACTATATGAAACAAGCTTGGGCTGAAGCGATGAGGGCGGTAGAGCAGTCAAAAGGGATTGGGACAAACATATGGGAGAACTTGCGAGATGGCTTCATCATGACGATGGGCATTTTGCCGTCCATTATGTCAGTCGGACTGATCGGGCTGTTGCTCGCTGAATATACGCCGGTGTTTGACTGGTTGGGTTACCTGTTCTATCCATTCACCCTTCTGTTGCAAATCCCTGAACCGCTGTTGGCCGCGAAAGCTTCGGCCATCGAAATCGCAGAAATGTTTTTGCCGGCCTTGCTTGTCACCGAAGCACCGCTTGTCACGAAATTCATTATTGCTGTTGTATCCGTATCAGCGATCCTATTCTTTTCCGCTGTCATTCCATGCATTTTGTCTACGGAAATCCCGCTCAGCTTGCCGCGGCTTCTTGTCATTTGGTTCGAGCGGACTGTATTGACGCTCATCCTCACCGCGCCGCTTGCATATTGGCTGCTTTGACGGGAGTGCGGCGCTTCGATGAAAACGGACATCGATGGGGCGGCTGCGATTTTCAGGTTCGCCGCCATTCCATCAACCCGACTGAGAAGTTTCAGCGCCATGAAAGCCTGTCCATCTTCCAGACAGGCTTTCACGTCGTTTCCCGCTGTTGCTTTAACAAATCGCGAATTTCTGTCAATAGCTCCTCCTCTTTCGTCAGCGTCGGTGCGGTTTCCTTCACCTCTTCCTGCTTTTTCACCCGTTCATACAGCGTGTTGATCAATTTCACAAACAGGAAAATCGAAAACGCGATGATCAAAAAATCGACGACTGTTTGGATAAACGCCCCATATTTCACTTCCGCTTTGCCGACTTTCCAAGACAAATCGCTGAAATTGATGCCGCCTAGAATCAGCCCGACAAGCGGCATGATGATGTCATTGACGAGCGAGGAAACGATTTTGCCAAACGCCCCGCCGATGATCACCCCAACGGCTAAATCGATGACATTGCCGCGGATGGCGAATTTTTTAAATTCGTTCCACATGTGAATCTCCTTTCTCGAAATGTGATCCTCTACATTATACCATAAGTTCATACGTGAAATTTTTATATCTAAATCATAGAAAATCAATCTGTTTTATATTATTATAGAGTATATTAACAATGGGGAAAGAAAAGGGGGATATGCACCATGGAAATGACTGCGCAACAAGACGTTCGCGCGAAACAGGCGGCGAACGCCCCGAAAAATCCGACGGCATGGATCATTGCAGTCTCCTGCTTCGTGTTAATCGGTGGAGCATTGTTCTTATACAGCCGTGTGTCCTGGCAACAAGCGCTGTTATATTTGTTGGGAGCGTTCGGCGGTTTTGTGCTTTATCAGGCCCATTTCGGTTTTACTTCGGCCTGGCGGAAATTCATTTTGTACCGCCAAGGGGAAGGCATTCGGGCACAGATGATCATGATGGCTGTGGCCAGCGCGTTGTTTTTGCCGTTGCTCGTGAAAGGTTCGGCGCTCGGGCACCCAGTGTCAGGGTATGTATTTGGCGTGGGGGTATCAGTCATCGTCGGCGCCTTCCTGTTTGGCATCGGCATGCAGCTTGGCGACGGCTGCGCGTCCGGGACGTTGTACCATATCGGCGGAGGCGATGCGAACGGCATCGTGACGCTCATCGGGTTCATCGCTGGCTCAGTCATTGCGACGACCCACTTTGACGTGTGGGCGAAGATGCCGCAATGGAAGCCGTTCTCGTTCATTGGCGAGTTCGGCGCCTTGGGAGGGTTTTTGCTTCAGTTGGTTTTGTTGGCAGCGGTCTACTATGTGGTGACCGTGGCGGAAAAACGGCGCTATGGCCAACTCGTTGCTACATCGCTTGAGAACCGTCATGGCTGGAAAGCGATTTACAAAGGGCCATGGTCGCTTCTGGTCGGGGCGTTGCTCTTGGCTGTAACGAACGCGCTTGTGCTGATGATTAGCGGTAAGCCGTGGGGCATTACGTCCGCCTTCGCCCTTTGGGGGGCGAAGTTCGTGCAGCTGTTTGGCGTCGATCCGACTGCTTGGGCGTACTGGCAAGATGAAGCGAAACGGCAGGCGCTCGCGAATCCACTCTACTACGATACAACGACCGTGATGGACATCAGCTTGATGGTCGGCGCCTTATTGGCGGCAGCGCTTGCGGGCCGCTATACAAAACCGATTCAGTGGAAGCGTCCGACGCGCATGACGATCGGTGCGCTGATCGGCGGCCTGATGATGGGATACGGCGCCCGGCTGGCGTTCGGCTGCAATATCGGCGCGTATTTCGGCGGCATTGCGTCATTCAGCGCCCACGGCTGGGCGTGGTTTGTCTTTGCTTTCCTCGGCAGCCTGATCGGCGTCAAACTGCGTCCGTATTGCGCGTACAAAAACTAAGTGTCCGAAAGTTGGCATCCCGTCGTTTTGACGGGGTGCCTTCTTTATGCCGTTCTTGCCAGGCGGTATGTGGTACAATGGGTGGTGAGGCTTCGAAGCGTGCAGCTGTCCGCTTTTTTGAAATCGTTTTCTCCGTTTGGAAAGAGGCGGGATCGCGCGGCTGCGATCATTGGAAGAGAGGGGGAAAGGCATGGGGAAAGCGGCCTCGATCGTCTGCATCGGCGGGGCGAATGTCGATCGGAAAGCGCGGTTGCTTGCGCCGTTTCAGCTCGGCACGTCCCATCCCGTCACCACGACGCAAACCGCGGGCGGGGTGGCGAGAAACGTGGCGGAAAACTTAGGGCGGCTTGCTCAACCTGTTTCGCTCGTCAGCGCCGTTGGCGATGATCACGATGGACAGTGGCTCATTGACGTGACGAGCCGATATGTCAATACGAGCTTCATCGTGCGAACGCCAAAAGCGAACACCGGGACGTATACAGCGGTGCTCGATGAAGATCGGAAGAGCGTCGTGTAGGGAAAG